>JBMCDV010000039.1:0-8451 GCA_048618255.1 Natronomonas sp.
CTTCGGCGTCCCCGGCGTCGTCTTCGTCGGCATCGTACACCGGAAGGTCGAGCGTTCGCAAGTCGATACAGTCCGTCTCGATGCCGTCGAACTCGCCGGCGGCGTCGAGCGCCTCCTCGCAGGCCAACCGCGTGTAACTGTCGTCGCGGAGACTGCCCACGAGGGCGGCGACTCGTATATCCGTCATACCGTGCGTTGGCGTGGTGAGAATAAATGAGGTGTGGTCACTTCCTCAGTTCTGCGACCGGCTCTTCGCCCTCGCCATCGAGTTCGACCAATCCGTCGGCTTCGAGGTCCGTTAGCAGTCCACGGAGCCACTCCCGGCCGTACTCCCCCTCGGGCGTGTAGTCGACGCGGACACGTGGCCCGAGTTCGTCGAGAGTCAGTTCGTCGAACTCCCGAAGCGTCGCCACGACTCGACCCCGCATCTGTCGACGCGACCCCTCGAAGTCGGGTTGGGTCGGCACGTCGGGGGCCGTGAAGTCGCCCGTCTCGTAGGCGTGACACCACTCTCGCCACGGACAGCCGGCCTCGTCGCATTTCGGCCGTTTCTCGCAGGCCACACCGCCTAGTTCCATTATCGCGTTGTTCCAGATTCGGGACGCTCCGTCGGGCATCAACTCCGAAGCGACCATCTCGAACGTCGTGTCCGAGTCGGGCACGTCGAAGGCCCGATACAGGACGCGTTTGACGTTCGTATCGACCACCGCATCGCCGTTGTTGAACGCGAAGGAAGCGACGGCGTTGGCGGTGTAGGGGCCGACGCCCATCAACTCCTGGAGTCCCTCGGGCGTCTCCGGGAACTCGCCGTCGTGTTCCTCGAGGACCTCGGTTGCAGCCTCGTGGAGGTACTTCGCACGGTTGTTGTACCCCAGTGAGTGGTCGGTCCAGAAGCCGACCACGTCGGCGCGGTCGGCGGCCGCAAGCGCCTCGACGGTGGGCCACTCCTCGAGGAAGTCGGTCCAAGCGTCGACCACGCGGTCGAGTTGGGTCTGTTGGCTCATCACCTCGGAAACCAGAATCTCGTAGGGGTCAGCCGTCTGCCGCCACGGGTACTCTCGGTGGTCGGCCTCGTACCACTCGACGAGCGCCGACTGCACCGCGTCGGTGTCTTCGGGGAGGAACTCGGCGGCGTCGGTCATCACCCTTCGATTTCCCCGCCCGGCGTTTGTGTGTGACGGTTCCGGTGGTCTCGGAGTCGGACGTTCCGTTGAACGAAACCCACTTCCCCGGCCCGGACCCACCGAAGGGTATGGGACTGGACGACCTCTCCGAAGACATCGAAGCGACTTACGCCGAGTTGGGCGAGGAACTCACTGTCGAGTTGGACGCCGAAACGCGCAACGAACTCGCGATGCTCGCTTGCACCTACGAACCGGACGAGGTTGACGAACTCCTCCGGCGTGCGGTTCACACCCTGTTTCAGGGTGCCGTCGAGACGGGGAACCTCGATTTCCACCTCCGGAGCGGCTACGACGTTACCTACGACGAGTACCTCTCGGGGATGACGTTCGAGGAGATGACCGGCGGTGCCGGCGGCGTGAGCGAGCAGTACCCAGCGCAGGACGACAACGCGCGTCGGTATCAGTTCTGAAAGCAGAATTTAGGCGGCGGCTTCGGCGGCCTCCGACAGCAACTCGATTGCCATCGTGATTTCGCGCTCCCGAACGTCCAGCGGCGGCAGGAGCCGGAGCGTCTTGTAGCCACAGCCGAGTGTCAACAGGCCGCGTTTCATCGCCTCGTCCTGTACGTCGTCGCGGCGTTCTTTGGTGTCGAACTCGACGGCGAGCATCAGCCCCCGGCCTCTGATGTCGATGACCCCCGGAACGGTGGCGTCGTCGAGTTCCGCGGTCGCTTGCTCGCCGCGTGTGACGGCGTTGTCGAGTAAGCTCTCCTCGTGAATCACGTCGATGGTGAGCGCGCCCTGCATCGAGTCGACGATGTCCCCGGCTCCCCACGTCGAGGAGAGTCGCGACTCCTCTTCGGGGAAAATCGACTCGTTGGCGATAGTCGCGCCGACGCGGGCGCCCTTCGCTGCACAAATAACGTCGGGCTCGATGGGGAAGCCATCAGATGCCCAGAAATCGCCGGTTCGTCCCATCCCCGATTGAATCTCGTCGGCGATGAGGAGGATGTCGTGGCGGTCGCAGATGTCGGCGACTTCCCGCATGAACGCGTCGCTGGGGACGTGGTACCCGCCTTCGCCCTGTATCGGCTCGAGGATGAGATACGCCACCTCGTCGGCGTTGACGTACCCCGTCTCCGGGTTCAACATTCGCCGGAGTTTCGTGGTGTCGCCAGCGAAAAACCCACAGTCACACGTCGCCGCCGTACAGCTCTCGTCCCGACAGAACGGCACGTCGTGGACGGGGCCGATTTCGGGAAACTCCCGGCGGTAGATTTCCTTCGAGCGGTTCAACGACAGCGTCCCGAGCGTCCGGCCGTGGAAGGCTCCCTCGAACGTGATGGCGTACTTCCCGCCGGTCCGGTCGTAGCTGATTTTCAGGCCGTTCTCGACGGCTTCCGCGCCGGAGTTCGAGAGGAACACCGTATCGAAGCGTTCCGGGGAGGCGTCGACCAGTCGCTGCATCAACTCGGGCGGCCCCGGGAACGCCAAACCGTCGGGGTCGCCGGCAGTCGAGTAGAAGTCCTGTCCGGCTATCTTCACCGGGTCTATCATGTCGAAGGCTTCCATCCGTTCGAGCAGTTCGGGGTTGTTGTACCCCAGTGGCGCGGCGCCGACGTGGCCGGTGAAATCCATGAGAACGTTGCCGTCGGCGTCCGTACAGAACGGGCCGATTGCGGGTTCGGTCACGTCCCAGACGAACTCGTAGACGTAGGTGCTCGGGGCGGCGAGGGAGCGGTGGAAGTCGACTCGCTCTCGGGCGTTCGGTCCGGGTATCTCGTCGACCTTCGGTGTCGTCGTCTCGCGGTCCATACGCGATGTTGGGCGAGTTGCGTGTTAATAGTTCACACCCTCGATTCAGACGAGAAGGACCAGTGCAGTCACGGCGGCGGCGACACCCAACACCGCGGCGCTTCGGACGAGAACGCCCCGTGCGAATGCACGGTTGGGCGACATCGCCGATAGCCCCGCTTTCACGGCGATGCTGGCGGCGGTCGCCAGCAGGATGGCGACCGTCGCTTCCGTTCCCGTGATGCTCCCGTTGGAGTAGAGGACGACCGCGGAGGCGGCCGCTCCGGCGCTAGAGACGAGCCCCGCCAGCAGTGCCGCGACGTACAGTCCGCCCGTGCCGAACTGTGCCTCCGCGAACCCACCGATCAAAAGCACTGCGAGGAACAGGGCACCGACGCCGAGGGCGTATCGGAGCGTAAACGGCGTATCGAGCTCCATCTCGATGGTTTCCGACCAGTCGGCTGTCGTCGCCGCGACGACGACCGCACCCACGATGACCGCACCGAGGGGAATCAGCGGTTCGTAGAGCACGCCCGTTCCGAGCGTGAACACGACGGCGATGGCGAGGTTCCGGAGCGCCATCGAGGCGTTCGCCAACAGCACGGCAGCCACGCCGTAGTCGGTTACCTCCCGGTTCTGCCCGACGTGGTCGAGTATCGCCCCGACGACGGCCGTTGAGGAGGCTAACCCGCCGAAAAACCCCGTGACGACGATGCCACGACCGCCGTACACCCTGACGATTGCGTAGTTGACGATGCCGATGCCGGCGACGAAGACGACCATCAGCCAGACGACCCGCGGTTCGAACGACACGGAGAGGCTCGCAACCGAGAGGCTCTGTTCGCCGGTCGGCAACAGCGGGTAGACGACGAACGCGAGGATGGCGAACTCGGTCCCTGAGCGGACCTCCTCGCGAGAGAGGGCCTCTGCGATGCCGTGCAGTTCCTGTCGCAACACGAGAACGAACGAGGAGACGACCGCGACGGTCACGCCCTCGACGACGAACCCTGCGGCGACCAACGCGCCGATGCCGTAGGCGACCAGCAGCGACGCCGAGGTCGTAAGCGAGAGGGTGTCGACCTGTCCGAGCAGTCCCTGCACGCCGAGGACGACGCCCAACGCGACGACCAGCAACGCCCCGGCGACGAGCAACAGCGGTTCCTCGAGGATGGTGAACACCGCCGCAGAGAGGCTGACGAGCGAGAACGTCCGGATGCCTGCGGTCTTCTCGGACCACTCGCGTTCGAGGCCGAGAAACAGCCCCAGCGCCGCCGCCAACACGAGCGCGACTACGCTGTCGTCCAACACCGCCGGCCCCAGAGAACTCATCGACGGTCGTTCGTGGGCGGAGGTGGTAAGCCCACCGACGGGTCGAATTTTTACTCGTCGGGGTTCGGGGTGGGGTATGGTCAGCGAATCCTCCCGCGGCCGACTGGGGTGGTGGGGCGTCGGCTTCGCCCTCGCTTCCGTCGTCGCTGCGACGTTTTATGCCTTCGTCGGGACTATCGTCACGGCCCTGTTTCTGTACTACGTCTCGCGGCCGCTGTACCGACAGCTCCGGGGCCACCTCCGCCCGACGTTCGCCGCGGCGGCCTCGCTCCTCTGTCTTTCCGTTCCAGTCGTTCTCCTGTTGGCATACACGACCGCCGTCGCGCTACAGGAACTCAGAACGCTCGCTCAGACCGTCGACCTGGGTCCGGTCCAGAACATCGTCTCGCCGTACTTCGATGTGTCGGCGCTCGTCAAGGACCCGGCGACGCTGTTTCAAAACCCCGACGTCGTCGACGCACTTCTCGTCGTCTTCGACGGAATCTACGACTACCTCCCCTTCGTCATCTCGGTGCTTCTGCATCTGTTCGTCGCGCTCGCACTCACGTTCTACCTGCTTCGAGACGGGCCGAAACTCGCCGGCTGGGCACGCGACGTTTTCGGCGACGAGGCGGGCGTCCTCGTCGCCTACGGCACGGCGGTCGACCACGACCTCAAGAGCGTCTACTTCGGCAACATCCTCAACGCCGTCATCGCGGCCGTTATCGGCACCATCACCTACAGCCTGCTGAACATCGTCGCCCCGCCCGGGCTCGCAGTCCCGTACCCGGCGCTGTTGGGCATCCTCGTCGGCGTCACCAGTCTCATTCCGGTGGTCGGAATGAAACTGGTCTACGTGCCGGTCGGCGGATTGCTGTTCGGCGGGGCGCTGCTCCGAGGGGACCCGCTGTGGTTTCCCGCGGCGTTTTTCGTCGTCTCCGCGATTCTCATCGACGGTATCCCGGACCTCCTGTTGCGGCCGTACGTCTCCGGCCGGAACCTCCACGTCGGACTCGTGATGGTGGCATACATCCTCGGACCGCTGTTGTTCGGCTGGTACGGGCTGTTCCTCGGACCGCTGTTGCTCGTGTTGGTGTTTCACTTCGCCCGCTTCGTCCTCCCGGAGCTACTGGACGGCACGCCGATTCAGCCCATCGCTGTCTCACCCGCCGCACTACGACAGTCACACAACTGTAGCCCGACCACAGCGGAGTCGGTGGCGGCCGAATCCGACGTGACCGACCCCATCGAGCCCGAACCGGGCGAAAACGATGTAGAGGACGACGAACGCGAGGGAACTCAGTAATCGTCGCCCGTCTCGACCAGTCGGCTTCCGTCCCGCGGACAGTAGTCGTAGGATTCCTCGGTCGTCCTGAACCCACACCTGTCACACCGCTTCGGCCGTCGCTCCGGTTCGTCGGTGAGGCTGCCGGAGCCGAACAGAAACGGAACGAAGGGAACGAACAGGAAGAACAGTAACGACCCGGTGTACCAGTACAGCGCTGCGCTGACGGCGAGGCTACCGAGGAGTCCGGCCAGCGCCGTCAGGGTTCTGGAGCCGACCATCACGTGCGAGTAGACGCGGCTGTCGGTTGTCGGTTTCGGAGCGGGCCGCTATCCGGCATCGCAAAAAATCAAAATCGGGGTAGAATCGACGTTACTTGCCTTCGAACTCGGGCTCGGTGTCGCCCATGAAGGCCGTGATGCCCTCCATGAGGTCGTCCGTGCCGATGAGGTGGCCGAACGCCTGAGCTTCCAGTTCCAGACCGGCTTCGACGTCTTCGAAGCCGCGGTGCATCGCGCGCTTGGTCAGTTTCTGGGAGACGGGCGGGCCGGCCGCGAGGTCGGCGGCGAACTCGTGGACGCGCTCGTCGAACTCGTCGTTGGGAACGACTTCGTTGACCACGTCGTAGTCGTACATCGTCTCGGGGTCGTAGCGCTCGGCGGTGAAGACGATCTCCTTGGCGCGGCCGAGACCGGCGATGCGGCCGAGTCGCTGCGTGCCACCCCACCCGGGGAGCAGACCGAGGTTGTGTTCGGGCGTGCCGAGCTCCGAGCGCTCCGAAGCGATACGGAAGTCACAGCACAGCGACAACTCGAAGCCGCCGCCCAGTGCGAAGCCGTCGATACCCGCGACGACCGGCATGTCACAGTCTTCCAGTTTGCCGAAGGTCTGTTGGCCCTTCCGGGAGAGTTCGATGGCTTCCAGCGGTTCTGCGTTGGAGGCCATCGAGGTCACGTCGGCGCCGGCGGAAAAGGCGCGGTCGCCCTTGCCCGTGATGAGGAGGGCACGAACCTCGTCGTCGTCCTCCATCAGGTCGATTGCCTCGGCGAGTTCGTCCAGCAGGTCCGGGTTGATGGTGTTCATCCGGGCCTCGCGGTCGAGGACGATTTGGCCGACCATGTCGCCGGGGTGACGGACCTCGATGTTGGTGAACTCGACTTCGCCGTCATCGTCGCCGCCGTGGAAGCCACCGGCCTCGGCGGCCTCACGCAGGCCGTCGGAGACCTCGAAGCGCAGGTGACCCGTCTCCTCGTGGAGGTCTTCGAGCGTCTCGACGAGCGTGTCGAGTCCGACGTCGTCGGCGAGTTTCGCGGGACCGTCCGGGAAACCGGCGCCGAGCATGACGGCCTCGTCGATGTCGGCGGGGTTGGACACGTCGTTGCCGACGAGGTTGCCGACCTCGTTGGCCATCACGGCGACCAGTCGGTTTGCGATGGCCTCGCTGCCGGCGTCGGTCGGGATGTCCGGGCCGTCGCCGTCCTCGTAGTCGTAGAAGCCCTCGCCGGTCTTCTTGCCGAAGCGCTCCGCTTCGACGATTTCCTCAAGGTACGGTGCGGGCTCGTAGGGCTCACCGAGGACCTCGTGCATGTACTCCAGCACGTGGTAGGTCACGTCGTTGCCGACCTGGTCACCGAGTTCGAACGACCCCATCGGGAGGCCCATGTCGAACTTCGTCGTCGAGTCGATTTCCTCCTTCGTCGCGGCATCTTCCGAGACCATCCAGCAGGCCTCGTTCATCAGGGGCACGAGGATGCGGTTGACGATGAAACCGGGGGAGTCCTTGCGAACGCGGACGGGCGTCTTGCCGAACGCCTCGGCGAGTTCCTCGGTCGCATCGAGGGTCTCGTCGGACGTGTGGGCGCCGGAGATGACCTCGACCAACTGCATCCGGACCGGTGGGTTGAAGAAGTGCATCCCACAGAACTGCTCTGGGCGCTCGGTGACCTCCGACAGCTCCGTAATCGATAGCGAGGAGGTGTTGGAGGTGATGATGGCGTCTTCGGGGAGGTGTTCCTCGACGTCACCGTAGACGTCCTTCTTGATGTCCATCTTCTCGGGGACGGCCTCGATGACGAAGTCGGCATCGCCGACGGCGTCTTCCACGTCGACGTACGGCGTCACGCGGTCGAGGGCGTTCTCGGATTCCTCCTCGGAAATCTGTTCCTTCTCGGCGAGTTTCTCCAGGGACCACTCTATCTGCTCGTAGCCGTTCTGGACGAACTCCTCTTTGATGTCCCGCAGGTTCACGTCGTATCCCGCGAGGGCGGCGACCTCCGCGATGCCGTGGCCCATGTTGCCGGCCCCGAGCACCGCGATGGTCTCGATGTCGTCGAATTCCATTGTTAGCAGGCGAGACCACACTCGGAACGTGTTTCAACGTTTCCTTCTCGGCTTGTTTTCGTACTGAAACGTCGACCGACCGGCCGATTACGCCAATTGAGAAGTGTTATGTGGTGGCAATGCTGTTGAACAATCATGGACTTTGGGCTCTCCGACGAGCAACAACAACTCAAAGAAGAGGTCAAGCGCTTCGCCGACAACGAAGTCCGACCGAACGCACAGGAGTACGACCGCGAAGAGAAGTTCCCCCACGACATCGTCGACGACGCCGCCGAGATGGGGCTCTGCGGTTCGACGATTCCGATGGAGTACGGCGGTGCCGGCTACGGTGCCGTCGATTCGGTTCTCATCGCCGAAGAGCTGTTCGCGGCCGACCCCGGTATCGCGCTGTCGATTCTCGCCACGAGCTTCGGTACCGAAGCGATCCGCGAGTACGGAACCGAGGAACAGAAAGAGAAGTACCTTCCCGACATCGCCAAGGGCGACGCCATCAGTGGCGCTGCCATCTCCGAACCCGACACCGGCTCCGACGTGTCGTCGGTGTCGACGCGTGCGGAGAAGGACGGCGACGAGTGGGTCATCAACGGCAACAAGATGTGGA
>JBMCDV010000040.1:0-8418 GCA_048618255.1 Natronomonas sp.
TGCTCGTCGTGACACTCGCACTCGCCAACACCGGCCGACTGCCGGCCGTCGTCACTCCCTCTGGACAATGACACGAACCACCTACGAACCCACTAAAAGGGGCCGACTTCCGACGGAATCAACTATTTATCGGAGGCCCCGGCAGGTAGCACCATGACCGACTCCTACACGGGTGCCGACCTGTTCGTCGACGCGCTCGAGCAGTACGGCGTCGAACACGTCTTCGGCAACCCCGGTACGACCGAGTTGCCCATCATGAACGCGCTGTCCGAAAGCGACGTCGAGTACGCCCTCGGACTTCAGGAGGACGTTGCGACGGGGATGGCCGCCGGCTACGCCTCGACCCGACGCTACCACGCCGACGACGACCCCGACATC
The DNA here is from genome assembly GCA_048618255.1 of Natronomonas sp. Classification (GTDB taxonomy): domain Archaea; phylum Halobacteriota; class Halobacteria; order Halobacteriales; family Haloarculaceae; genus Natronomonas. Next base: position 379 of record JBMCDV010000040.1, read on the forward strand.
TGTCCGGTCGGCGTGGCCAATCTCCACGTCACCCCCGGACTCGCCCACGGCCTCGGCAACGTCTTCGGTGCGATGTACGGCGGCGTCCCGATGGTCGTCACGGCGGGCAACCACGAACTCGACTTCCGCCACGAGGAACCCATCCTCACCGGCGATTTAGAGCGGATGGTCGAGCAGTTCTGTAAGTACTCCGCCGAGGTCACTCACATCGACGCCTTGCCGATGCTCGTCCGGCGGGCGTTCCGCGTCGCCATGACGCCCCCGACCGGTCCCGTCTTCCTCGCGCTGCCGGCCGACGTGATGATGACCGAGACGGACGCCGACCCCGAGCGACTCGGACCGATTCCCGACGCCGGTGGGGGCGACCCGGCCCAAATCGAGGCTGCCGCCGACCAACTCCTCGAAGCCGACCAGCCAGTCCTCGTGTTGGGCGACCACGTCGCCCGCGCCGGCAAGGACGCCGTCGACGCCGCCGTCCGACTCGCCGAAGCGACGGGTGCACGCGTTCACGGCGAAATCCTCGCAAGCGAGGTGAACTACCCGACCGACCATCCGCAGTGGATTTCCTTCATCGGTCCCGACGAGGGTATCGCCTCGATGCTGATGGACACCGACACGTTGGCGCTCGTCGGCTGTTCGACCAACACGACGCTGTTGCACCACGACAACCCGCTCGTCTCCGAGGACACGACGACGATTCAGGTCTCCAGTGACCCCTGGGAGGTCGGCAAGAATCACCCAGCCGATTCCGCCGTCGTCGGCGACCCCGGCCGGGTGATGGACGCAATCGCAGAGCGCGTCGAAGAGCACCTCGACGAGGAGGAGCGACAGTCCCGAATCGACTACGTCGAGACGATGAAAGCGAGTCTCGAAGCGACGATGAAGAACCTCGGCGAGGACGAAACGCCCGAGGGTGACACCCGGTCGTCGAAGGCCGAACTCGTCGACAACATGAAAGCCGTCGACCCGGACACCTACATCGTCGACGAGGGCGTCACCTCGAAGTTCGCCTTACTCACGCGGTTCCCGATGGAACCCGAGCAGTACCTCTCGAACAAGGGTGGCGGCCTCGGCTACGGTCTGCCCGCCGCCGTCGGCGCGGCTTTCGCCGAGTCCCTGCAGGACGACCCCCGAAACGTCGTCGGCTACATCGGCGACGGGTCGTATCTGTACTACCCCAACTCGATGTACACGGCGGCGCGTCACGACCTCGATCTGACCGTCGTCGTCCCCGACAACCGCAACTACCGTATCCTGAAGGACAACACGATGAAGATGATGGGCGGTGAGGAAGACGACTACGAGTTCGTCGGCATGGACTTCGACCCCCACGTCGACATCCCGAAAAACGCCGAGAGCCACGGCGCTCGCGGCCACCTCGTCGAGACGCCCGAGGCGTTCCCCGAGGTGTACGAGGAGGCACTGAATAGCGATGGACCGGACGTCATCGACGTGTTGGTCCACGACTGAGCGACTCGGCTCGAATCCCACGTTCGCCGCCGCGAAACGCCAGCGATTTCACGCGACGACCGTTATTCGACAGCGTGTCACGGCTCTACGCAACGGTCCTCTTCGCCGCACTCGCGACGATGTGGGGGCTGTCATTTCCCGCAATCAGCGTCGGTCTCGATTACATCCCGCCGTTGCTGTTCGCCGCCTTCCGCTACGACGTTGCTGCGGTTCTACTGCTCGGCTATGCGGTTCTGACGACCGACAGTTGGCGCCCCGTCGGAAGCAACAACGCCGAGGCCATCGTCGGTGGCGGTCTCTTTCTCGTCGCCGGTAACGGCCTACTGTTCGTCGGCCAACAGACCGTCCCGAGCGGCGTCGCCGCCATCCTGCAGGCGCTCGTTCCCATCGCTACCGCGCTGTGGGCGCTCGGCATGCTCGGTGAGCGACTCACCGGCGCCGGCACACTGGGCGTCGTTCTCGGCTTCCTCGGTATCGGTCTCATCGTTCGGCCGGACCCCAGCAACCTCCTGGCCGGCGACACCGTCGGGCGACTCCTCATCGTCGGACAGGTCGTAAGCGTCGCGTTGGGCGGTGTGTTGGTCCAGCGTGCCGGTCCGACGATGGAACGGGTCGCGCTTACCGGCTGGTCGATGTTGCTCGGCGGCGTGACGTTACATCTCGGCAGTCTCGCCGTCGGCGAGGTTCCGACAGGAGCGATTACCGCACCGACGGCTCTCGGCGCGGTCGTTTACCTCGGGGTGTTCTCGACGGCCATCGCCTTCGTCATCTACTTCACCTTACTGGAAGAGCGTGGGGCCTTCGAGACGAGTCTCGTCGCCTATCTCGTCCCCGTCGTCGCCACGGTCGCCGGCGTCGTCCTCCTCGGTGAGACCATCAGCCCGCTCTCAGTCGTGGGGTTCGCCGTCGTGTTCTTCGGGTTCGTGTTGTTGAAACGGCGGGCACTCGCCGAGTTGGCCGGTGCCGGCGTCAGTTGACGGCTCGGCTGATGTTCAGTAGTAGCCGCGGACGTTGCTCGAACCGATAGCCGCCGCCGAACCGAGATACCCCAACACCGCGCCGCACTCCCGACACTCCAGTTGGGTGTGCTGTTGGGCGCCGGCGTCGACGTCGACGTTCCCGTCGAATATCTCTTCGAGCAGTATCTGCTTGCCGGCGGGCGTGTCGTTGTCGGCGCCACAGTCGAGACACTTCATTTCAGCCCCCCGCCGCCGCGCCGACGGCCAGATAGCCGAGGACGGCTTCGCAGTTGGGACACTCCAACTGGACGTGCTCCTGGGCGCTGACGTCGATGTCGCCCGCCTCCTCGCTGAAGAACTCGTCGACGCGAATCGTGGCCGCGTTCGGTACCTCCATCTCCTCCTTGCAGTGTGGACAGTGTGTCACGCCCGGCCACACGGACGCTGTGAGTATAGTGGTTGTGCCGATTTCGGTCGGTCAGCGGACGGCGCCGTCCTCGCGGAGGCGTTCGATGTCACCCTCGGAGAGTCCCGCAGACTCGAGGAGTTCGTCGGTGTGTTCGCCGTGTCCGGGCGTGTCGATGGTCGCCGAGTGCTCGATATCGGAGCCACACATCGGGAAGCCGACACGTGGAGAGCCGTCGTCGGGGCGTTCGACGTACCCGCGGGCCTCGATTTGGGGGTGTTCGAACGTTTCGGCCGGCGAGTAGACGCCGTCGACGGCGGCGTCCACGTCAGCCATCGTCTCGGCCCACTCCTCGCGCGTCCGCTCGGCGAAGATGGCCTCCAGTTCCTCCCGAATCGCCTGCCGTTCGGCGGGGTCGTTGGTCATGTGCTTGCCGATTAACTCGGGTCGGTCGACGGCCTCACAGAACGCGCTCCAGAACTGTGGTTCGAGCGCGCCCAAGGTGACGTAGTTGCCGTCGGCGGCCTCGTAGACGTCGTACCACGGGTACTCGCCGGTCAGCGGCGTCTCGCTCGGCCGCGGGTCGTCGCCGGCGAGTGCCTGCGGTGCCAGCGCCTGCGAGAAGGAGACGACGGCGTCGGTGAGCGCCACGTCGAGGTACTCCCCACCGGTGTTGCCAAGTTCCCGCGACAGCAGCGCCGAACACACCGAGTAGGCGGCGAGCAGTCCACCAGCCATATCGGCGATTTGATACCCCGGCATCCGCGGTTTCTCCTCGCTGTCCTCGCGAGTCATATCGAGCAGCCCCGCCAGCCCGATGTAGTTGAGGTCGTGGCCGGCGCGGTCGGAGTGAGGCCCTTCCTGTCCGTACCCCGACAGCGAGCAGTACACGAGGTCCTCGCGGTACTCGGTGAGCGTCTCGTAGTCGACGCCGAGTCGGTCGGTGACGCCCGGGCGGAAACTCTCGATTACCACGTCGGCGTCTTCGACGAGGGCATAGAACGCCTCCCTTCCCCCCTCGCTTTTGAGGTCGAGTGCGACGCTTCGCTTGCCGCGGTTGACGGCGTCGAAGACCGCCCCGACGCCAGCCTCAGTCGTCGGGGGCATGTGCCGTGCGTAGTCGCCCGAACCGGTGTCCTCTATCTTCACCACGTCGGCGCCGGAGTCGGCGAGCAGTTGCGTCGCGTACGGGCCGGGGAGCAGTCGCGTGAGGTCGAGCACGCGAACGCCATCGAGTCGCATGGGTGGCGGTGGGGGCCTCGTCACATAAGCCTGCCGTCGGCCGGGAACCGTCCGTGCGTGGTTTGTTTAAATGACCCTGCCAGACGGCGCGCAGGGTTCAAGAGGCGGCCGTCGTATGTGGTGGTATGGCAACACAGGAAGCCCAGCCCACGGGCGTCAGTTTCGAGACGGACGAGGAGACCAGTCTCATCCTCTCCAGTCTGGACGATTTCATCGAACAGGAGGTCGAACCCATCGAGAGCGAGTTGGGCGAGATGTGGTCGAACCCACGGAAGCGCCACGAGGACGACGGTCGACTCGTCCCTGAGGTCGTCGACGCGATTCAGGAGGTCCGCAAGAAGAGCGCCGACGCCGGCTTCTACGCGATGAACCTCCCCGAAGATGTCGGCGGCGAAGGCGTCTCCAACGTGACGTGGTATCGCGCCATCAAACACGTCGCCTCGACGGGGCCGGGACTGTCGGAGTACGTCCTCGCCGGACCCGAAGGGCCGAAACCGCTGCTCGCACAGGCGGAGGGCGACCAAATCGAGGAGTACCTCCGTCCCTGCGTTCGCGGCGAGAAGTCGACGGCATTCGCCCAGACGGAACCCGGCGTCGGCTCCGACTCGCCGAACATGTCGACGACGGCCGAGAAGGACGGCGACGAGTGGGTCATCAACGGCTCCAAACAGTGGATTACGAACGCGCCGTACGCCGACTTCGTGCAGGTGTTCGCCCGCACCTCGCCCATCGAGGAGATGGGACGCTACGGCGGCATCACCTGCTTCATCGTCGAAGCCGACGAGTACGATGTCGCCTCGATGAACAACGCCGTCGGGATGACGGGGATGCAGGCCGAACTCGCCTTCGACGACACGCGCGTTCCCGAGGACCGCGTCCTCGGCACCGAGGACGGCGCCTTCTACGACGCCATGGAGTTCCTCTCGCTGGGCCGTCTCGAAATCGGCGGGCGGGCGCTCGGCCACTCCGAATTCCTCCTCGAGAAGGGCACCGAGTACGCCAACGAGCGGGAGGCCTTCGGCCGCCCAATCGGGAAGTTCCAGGGCGTCTCGCACAAACTCGCTCGCGGGAAGGCCGACGCCTTCGCCGCCGACGCCGCCGCGCTTCGACTCGCGTGGCTGATGGACAACGGCGAGCAGGCCATCCAGGAGTCATCCATCGTGAAGTACCTCGCCTCGAACGTCATGTTCGACATCGCCGACGACGTGGTACAGGTCCACGGCGGCAACGGCCTTTCGGAGGACAACCCCTTCATGAGCGAACTCCAGACCGCCCGCGTCCTCCGCATCGTCGAGGGAACCGACGAGATTCAGTTGAACACCATCGCCAAGGAGCTGGGCGTCAACTGACACCGTCGCCGCTCGCTCGCGTTACAACTCCTCGACGGCCTCCTCGACCTCTTCCCGTGGAACCGGGTGAATCCACTCTTCGGTGTCCCACGCGTACTGCACGTCTCCGTCACCGTCGATGACGAAGACGGCCCGGCGTGGCGTTTTGGTCCCCGCCATTCCCTGCCGTTCGACGAGCAGGTCGAAGGCTTCGGCGGCGTCGCCGTTGAGGTCCGAAAAGATGGAAAACGGACTGTCGAGTTGTCTGAGAAACTCGTTTATCGAATAGGGGCCGTCGCGGACGACGCCGTAGACGGGAACGGAGAATTCGTCCCAGTCGGCGTCGTCGTAGCGACGCCACCAGTTCTGTGCGATAGCCGAGAAGACGAACCCGTCGAAGACGAGAACGGCGCCGTCGTCGAGGGCATCGTCGAGTGTTCGAGGACGGAACGTCTCGCCATCACACAGCAGTGCCTCGAAACCGGGGGCGTCGTCGCCGACAGCGGGTGGCATACCACGTCAACCGACGCCGGAACCTTAAACGCGCCGCTGGTGTCCGGTCGGCGCGCGTCGCCGTCGGGTTTTTGCCCTCCCGCGACGAGGTGTGTGTATGACAATCACGCTGTATCGACTGGAGGGCTGTCCATACTGTGAGTTCGTCGTCGACAAACTCGAGGAGTTGGACGTACCGTTCGACAGCGTCTGGGTCGAAGGGCCACACTCCAAACGCGACGAGGTGAAAGCGATAACGGGACAGCGGCAGGTGCCGGTCGTCGTCGACGACGATTACGGCGTCTCGATGAGCCAATCGGCGCGTATCTTCGAGTTCCTCGAGACGACCTACGGCGACGCCGAATCCCCGGCTGAGGTCGACACCGAGTTCTGAGCGTGTCCCTCGCGGTGACTCACTTCGCCGTCGGTGCGACGTTGACGACGCTACTCGTGACGCTGTTCGTTCCGAACGTCACCTATCCGCGGGTGTGGACGCTACTCGGCGGCGGCTGGGGGATGGTACCCGACATCGGGCAGGTGTATTCCCACCCCGTGGCGTGGGTGTTTCACGGCAGTCGGTGGGCGGACTTCTTCTGGTTTCACCGGACGCTCGACGTGGTCGATGTCAGTGATTCCGCGCTGGTCGGAGCGGTCGCAATCGCCGCGCTCATCGTCACCACCGCCGTCGCCGAACACCGGTCGTATCGCGCGCTCGAGGCGGTCCGAAGCCGAGTGAAACCGTCGTCGGAGGACTGATTACTCGTCCAGCGAGTGGGGGTCGAGTCCGGGGTCCTCTACGGGCGGGGCGCCGATGGAGAGGACGACACCCTGTTCGTCGCCGACGTAGCGGTGGCCGTGACCGATTTTCGGCTCGGCGACCCAGAACGTTCCCGGGCCGGCGTCGACGTACTCCTCCTCGCCGGATTTGCCGAGTTTCAGCGAGAACTCTCCCTCCAATACGAAGTACAGTTCCTCCTGCTCCCGGTGGGCGTGGTACTGGATTTCCTCGCCGGGTTCGAAGTACCAGACCGTCGCCCGCATCCGTGTGAGCCCGAGCTGGTCGCCGACGGGTCTGATGTCCAGCTCCGGCGGAATATCGTCGATCTCCGAGAGATCGGTTATCGGTACGTCGTCGAGGTCAACGACCTTGTAGTCCATACCGACTGACCACTGGCGGGCGGAGGGCAAAAAGGTACGCCGCCGTCACTCCGCGAGCACTTCGTCGACGAGTCGCGGCAGGGCCTCGGTCACGTCCGTCCGGAAGTCGTATTCGGCCTGTCCGGACAGTCCAGTGCGGTCGAGATTGACGATGACGAGCGTCGCGCCGTTTTCGGCGGCTACCCGGGGGAGCGACGCCGCGGGTTCGACGGTGAGCGACGATCCGACCGCGAGGAAGGCGTCGGCGCTCTCCGAAAGCGACTGGGCGCGAAACAGGGCGTACTCGGGGAGTTGCTCGCCGAACAACACCACGTCGGGCTTCAACACGCCCTCGCAGTCGTCGCAGGTCGGCGGCGCCTCGCCGTCCCGAACCCGCTCGAAGATGGGGTCGGCCTCGAAGCGTCGCTTACAGCCGGTACAGACGACCCGCCGACCGTTGCCGTGAATCTCTATCGGGTCGCCACTGCCAGCGGCCTGATGGAGCCCGTCGACGTTCTGCGTGATGAGGCCGTCGAGGTGACCAGTAGACTCCAACTCCGCGAGCGCTTCGTGGGCCGGGTTCGGGTCGACTTCGTCGCCGAAGAGGTCCTCGACGAGCGTGAGGCGGTCACGCCAGAACCCCTCGGGGTCGGCACGGAACCGCCGGACGTGGAAGTCGTTTGGGTCGTACTCCGACCAGAGGCCGTCCTCCGAGCGGAAGTCGGGAATACCGGAGGCAGTCGAGACGCCGGCACCGGTCAACGCGGCGACGGAGTCGGCGTCTCGAATCGCTGCTGCTGCGAACTCGAGTTCCCGCTCGTTCATACTCTCGGTTCACGCCCGGACGACAAAAAACCGCTCGGCAGTTACTTGTAGGCGCGGATACCGGTCAGCTCCTTGCCGACGACCAACTGCTGGATGTCGGTCGTCCCGTCGGGGATGGTCATCGTGCGGGCGTCGCGGTAGTATCGCTCGAGGGGATAGTCCTTCGAGAGGCCGTTGCCGC
>JBMCDV010000041.1:0-8383 GCA_048618255.1 Natronomonas sp.
CGTGGCGGGCGACCTGCGGCGGCGTCACCGGCGTGAGGACGACCTCGTCACCCGCCCGAAGCGTCGTCGACAGTTCGGCGCCGTAGTGATACCCCACCTCGGGGTCGAACGTCCGCCGGAGGTCCATCTCTGTGAGAACCTCACCGCTGCGGCGAACCGTCGCCGACCACGCCGCCCCGAGAATCGCCATCCGGTTGTACGGTGTCCGGAGATACACGGCGAGATACCGCTCGCCGACTGGCGCGTCGGCGCCGTCGAGTACCGTCGGGACGACCTCGGCGTCGTGCGTCGAGGCGGTGCCGAGTGCCTCTCCCCGAACCTCCTCGATTGTCAACGGCGAGGGGAGAGCGTCCATCCGCGATGGCGACGCCGCGCCGCGCCCGCCGTATGCTTCGAGCCGTTCGACGCTGACGGCCTCTCGCTCAGCCTCGGTGAAGGAAAGCGAAATAGTGGCCGACTGCGGCGACTCGAACCGCCCTTCGAACGCGCCCGTCGCCCGAATCGGGAGACCGCCGACGGTCACGTCGACTTCGTAGGTGCCGTCGCCGTCGAGGATGAAGTTCCCGCCGTAGTGAAAGCCCATGCTCTGGGAGAGCATCGGGTAGATGACCTCCTCGCTGACCGTATCGCCGTTCCGGGCTATCTCGACCGACAGTCCCGTCTCGGGGACCACCACCCCGGTTTCGCCGTCCCAGACGACGGCCATGAGATGGAGGTCGTCCGCCGGCCTGATGGGTCGCTCGCTGGCGCGGTCGCCCTCGACGAGCCAGAACCGATGTGGAGCGGCGTACATCAGCGCGACGCGATACGGTCCAACTTCTGCCCGCCCCTGCATCGACATCGCGTTCTCGAACGGCTGGACGTAGACGCCGTCGGGGAGGTCGACACCCTCGTAGTACGGCGGTGTCCCGGTCGGTCGCGGCGACGGTGTCTGCCGAGGAGTCGACTCCGTCGTCGATTCGCCGCCGGCACAACCCGCCAACGACCCGACGACCGCGGCGCTGGTCGCCAGGAACGTCCGCCTGTTCATCGGTCGAGGTTCGAATGCATCCGAAATGTGGGTTCTGGTTCAGCCGACGCCGCCGGCGATTACTCCTCTCGGTCGAAGAACTCCGCGGCGCGTTCGCGGAGCCGTTCGCGCTGGGCGTACGTGAACCCGGTGAGACCGGCCGCGGTGCCGGTGGCCAGCCCACTGACTGCTGCGGTCGGGTCGTTCTGGTCGACACCCGCCAGTACCGGCGAACTCATCGTCCCGGAGAGCGCCTGCCACGTCTCGCCGCCGTCGTCGCTGAACTCGACGGGGCCGAAATTTTTCGGCCCAGTGTCGTCAGCGCCGTCGTCGGGTGACTCCGCGAAGTACGTCACCGTCTCGCCGGCCGCGACCGTCGCGTCGAACTCGACGGCTACCTGCCCGCCGAGGGCATACGTCTCGTGGTCGTCGCCCGCCACGACGTCCCACCCGCTCGGGATGCGGTCACGAATGTAGACATCCTCGTCAGCGTCGGCGACGGTCAGGCGGACCCGACCCGCTTGGTCGGCAGTGTACAACGTTCGGTCGGCATCACGTTCGATGTCGACGAAGGGGATAGGCCCCCGTGCGTCGATGTCGTCGTGTTTGATGGCGAAGACGCCCTGATTGATGTCGGCCGAGTACGTGATACCGCGGTGGCTGATGGCACCCCAGACGTTCGGCTGGGCGCTGGAGAGGCCAGTCATCTTCGACTCCTCCGGGACGTCCTCGACGGGACGAGCGAAATCCGCGCCGTTCGGCTCCGAGAGCTCCCAGTCGGTGGCGTCGTTGGCGCGGTCGGTCGGCACGCCGTCGATGACCTGCCACGAACCGGCGCTTTCCGGCGCGTTGGTCCCCGCGCTATTGCCCCGGCCGTTGGTCCCGACGTAGACGCCGTCGCCGAGTTCGGGGTCGTCGCTGATGGTCGTCCCGCGGTCGTCGGACGGCGTCACCTTCAGGAAGCGCGTCCCGCCGTGGTAGTGACCGACGTGGAGCCACAACTCCCCGTCGTGGAAGGCGGGGTCGGAGTTGTGCGGACTCAACTCGAAGCCCGAAAACGTCACCTCGTCCTGCCACGTGTAGTTGGCGAGTTCGCCGCACTCGACGACGCCGTCGGTGTCGTAGATGTCGTCGGTGTCGACGAGATAGATAGTGCCCGTACTGCCGGGATTGGGCTTGCCCTCGCGTGGATTTTCGGCGTCGACGCTCGGTTCCTCGTGGCTGGCGAAGGCGACGCGCCGTTCCTCGTCGCCGACGGTGACCGTATCGGGAGCCGGTACCGCGTAGTGGCCCTGCAGCATCGGGAAGATGCCTATCTGTTCGAGGTCCGTCGGGTCCGAAGCGTCGAGGATGACGGTGCCGCCGTCCCAATACGAGAGGTAGATAGTCGGCGTCCCGTTCTTCGGGTCGTTCTGGACGTGGACGTCGTGACAGTAGAAGTTGAGGCCGCCGAGACCGGTGTCGCCCTGTGCGTCGTCGCCCGACGGCGTCCAGCGGTTGACGAGCGTCAGCCCGAGTTTCTGCCGGTCGAATCGGAAGACGTAGAGACCCGCTTCGCCCTCGTTGATGTCCTTACAGGCGAAGACGTAGTCCTGTCCGTCGATGCGGTGGTGATAGCAGTTGTGGATGCCCGTCGAGAACCCCTCCGCGGTGTCGACGATTTCGGGACGGCGCTTGTCGGAGACGTCGATTGCGAGCAGGCTGCCGGTGTTGGGGCCACCCGAGGAGGAATCGCGGTCGTTCAACTGCTGTTCGGCGCCGAGTTCGTCGAACAGCACAGTGATGGGCTGGGTGCCGACGAAGACGTAGTCGCCGGTGTCGTCGGTCTTCACGTCCATCATCGCGGTCCCGGCGTTCTGGTTCCGGAAGAACGACTCGACGACGAGTTCGGCTTGCTCGAAATCTTCGGGCGACTTCGCCCGGTTGAACTGGGCGATGTTGACGACGGCGAGGCCGCGAGCGCTGCTCGAACCGCGCGCGGAGAACATGTTCACGTAGGCGTAATCCCCGTGAACGTCGATTTCCGTGATGCCGCCGAAGTGCGGCGAGCGGGCCCGACCGCCCGTTCCGGCCGGCCCCTCGTCGCCGAGGCTGTGATAGCTGAGCACCTCGCTGTTCTTCGAGAACCCCAGGGTATCTTCCTTCCCGTCGTCGGTAGTGTCGGCCTCTGGCCCCGCCGTGGTGTTGTTCGACCCGCTCCAGCGGTGGCCCGCCGCCTGTCCCATCGCGCCGACGCCGAGCGTCGCGCCGATGGCCTTCAGCACCGACCGCCTCGTCTTCGCGCCGAGTTCGTCGATGTCGCGTCTCATTATACCAGACAGTGTCAAACCCTTCCTAAGAAGGGTTCTGACAAATCCGTCCAAAGGTCGGGAGACAGCCCAGCCGGCGGCGGGACCCGTCGATGGATTTGTCGGGAGTTTCATCCCGTCATCGGCCGGATTTCACTTTCGCTTTGCGGCGTGTTTTTAACCTACACGGGGCGAAAGGTGACGTATGAGTCAGGCAACGCTCGACGACGACGAGCTCTTCGACGAGGCGGCCACGGAGATGCGCGAGGACGTGGAATCCAGTCTCGCGGACGCACGCGAGTCCCTCCCCCAATCCGACGCCGTCTGGGACACCGACGCCGACAACACCCTCGGCGTGTTGAACGCGCTGAAAGGGGCGCTGGACACCGGCGACGCCGAAGACCACCTCCGGGACGCGAAAAAGTGGTTCGCGATGGGGAAGAAGGCCGACGCATTCGAGGATGCTGACGACCTCGAAGCCGACATCGCGGAACTGGAGGACCTCCTCGACAGCATCGTCACCGCCCACGAACAGGTGAGCGAACTCGCCTCGACGGTTCCGGAGCTTCGCGGCGCGCTCGAAGACGCCGAAGGCGAAGACGACGAGGACGACGAGTAATCAGACCGCCCGCACCGCGACCGCATCGAGCAACTCCGAGAGCGCCCCCGCGGCTTCTTCCAGCAGTTCCTCGCCCAGTGCCTCCGAGCCGTTCCGGGGGTCGCCGACGACGCCCGACTCGGTGAACTCCGCGGAGTCGTAGGCGAGGTTCGTCCCGTTGAGCCACTCGCCCCACTGCTCGGCGGCGCCCTCGGCCGCTTCCTCGGTTCGCTCTTCGTGTACCAACTCCGGCCGTAGGTGCCGCATGAACGACGTTTCGGCGGGGCCACCGTGGCCCAACTCCTCGGTGGCGACGGCGTCGAACCACGTGTAGGCAACCGCGTAGGCATCCCCATCACGGCTGACCCGCCCACAGCACTCCCGTAAGGCGTCGACGTTGCCGCCGTGGCCGTTGACGACCACGACCCGGTCGAAGCCGTGGAACGCGAGGCTCTCTATCGTCTCGCGGACGTACGCGCGGAAGGTGTCCTCGCTGACCCACAGCGTGCCGTCGAAATCGCGGTGCTCCTCGGCGATACCGACGGGGATTGTCGGCCCGACGACGGCCTCGCCGTCGAAGTCGGCGGCGTACTGCTCGACGCCCGCCTCCGCAATCGCTTCGGCAGTCATGTAATCGACGCCCAGCGGGGCGTGGGGGCCGTGCTGTTCGGTGCTTCCGACCGGGAGCACCGCGAGGTCAGTGTCGGCGTCCCGGATATCGGTCCACGTCGACTCGGAGAGGTTCATACCGACTCAAAGCGGCGCTGGCGCTTGTAAGCGGTGGTTGAGGTCGGAGAACGCGGTCGCTCGTCGAGGATGAAGAACGTAGGAAAGCCCGCCTTACGCGATGAGGAGCTCCTCGCCGCGCTCGACTCGGATGGTACACGGCGGGGAAATCTTGTTGTACGCGCGACGGAAGGCGTCCTTCGCCACGGCGGCGTCCTCGGGGTTACACCAGACGGTGAACAGCCGTTCGCCCTTCGGAATCCGGGCGGCCGTACCGACGATTTTCCCGAACGACTGTCGCATCCCGTCGGAAACACGGTCCGCGCCGGCGCCGGTCGCCTGCTTGTTCTCCCGGATGACCTGGTGGGGGAACTTCCGGAGAATCATCTTGTAGTCGCCGCCCTCACCGAGTTCCTTCAACATTCGGCGGTTGGCCGAGAGGCGCGCAGCTTCCAGCGAACCGTGTCGAATCTGGACTTCCTCGTCGACGAGGAGACTAATCTGAACCGGGTAATCGTCGGGCTCGGCGTCGGGTCGACCCATCTTGTACTGGGCGACTTTCGACCCCGGAATACCCGTGATGTACTCCCGTCGCGTGTACGCGGGCTTGTCGATGTCCCGGTACATAGAGGCGGGCTTGTCACTCATAGTACGTCAGATGTGGTTGAGTCTGTGGATAAAGGCTTCGAAGCCGACCCGACGTGGGACGGTGTGTCGTAACGAGACGGACGAGCGGAGAAAATGCGCGTCGTCAGTCAACCGCGGTGCGGGAGGAACGCGACCGCACCGAGGAGGAACGCCGCACCGAAACAGTAGACGATGATGTACGTGAGACTCGACATCCGCTGTTGGAAGTAGTCCTGATTGTCGAGGCCGGCCTCGTATCCCTCGACGTCGGTCGACAACACGAGGGTGTCACCGCCGTCGAACGTCGAGACGTACTGCGTTCCATCGAGTTCCGTGGTGTCGCCCTCGGCGAACTCGATCGATTGTGTGGACGTTTCCTCCCACGTGAGGACCGCTTCGGAGGCGGTGACGTTGTCGACGGTTTTCGACGTGTTCTCGTGCTCTATCGTGTCGCCGACGGCGAAGCTCTCGCGGGTCGGTTCGGGGAGGTACTCGTCGACCGGCTGGGTCGTCCCGTTGCGGTAGCGGACGAACTCGGTGCCGTCGTCGTCCGTGTAGGTGCTGTTGTCCACCTCGGGGTCGTCTTCGAGCAGCGTCGGCACGTCGAACTCCTCGACGAGCGTGAAGGACTGCTCGCCCTCGTCCGTCGTGACGTTGTACTCGCGGCCGTCGTACTCGACGACGGAGTTGTTGGCGAACGTCGTCTGCTCTTCGTTCGTTTGGTTGTATTCGGCGGTCGCACTCCCGTCCGACACTTCGCTGAACGTGTACGTCGTGCCGCCGAACTCGACGGTGTCTCCCTGTTGGAAGGTGTCCCCTTCGACATCGATCGTCGGTTCCTCGGCCACCGCCATCACCGAATAGGAGCTGGCGGCCATGACGAGGAAGAAGGCGATGTATATCGCCGCCCATCGTCGTTGCATACGCGGAGGGACGAAAGCCCCGCGTATAGGCGTTACTAACTCTTCTCATCCCCCTCGTTTCGAACCGTGTACGACCGACGGGCACGCGAAGCATTGTGTCAGAGTGAACCATGATATAAGTGACCACATATTAGTGGCTCATATCGTCAACTGTATATGTTATCTCACGAGAACGTTACACGATGAGACAGAGACGACAACTGATTGCGACGTTGCTCTCCATCGCGGTCGTCGCGACGATGGTCGGGAGCGTCGTGCTGTTCGGCGCGGCCGTCGCGCCGGCCGCTGCGAGCGACCACACGAAAGACGAAGCCGAAGACCTCACCGAACAGTCCGACTTCGAGGTCGTGTTTCCGGCGCCAACCGACCACTATCCGGGAGACCAGAACGAAGCCAACGGCAGCATCGAGTACTTCGCCTCCGGTTCCGACGCCTTCGAAGAGGTCGGTGCCGAGGAGGGGCTTTACCCCAACTTCATCATCATCGACGCTCCCTGGATCGACTACTCCGAGTGTAGTACGTCGAACACGAAGTCCTTCGGTATCGACCGCGGCAACAACAACGAAGGGACCCAGACCGACGAGGACCTCGTTCAGCGACAGAAGAACGTCGACTTCCGGGACGACGGTATCACCATCGAGATATACGACTTCAGTGATTTCTCGAACGACCCGCCACACATGGCCGCTGAAGACGCCATCGTCGCCGCCCAAGGTGCTGGCTCCCAAGAGGGCCCCTGTCTTACCGTCACCAGCGAACCCGGCTGGTATCAGGTCCAAGGATTCCTCAACGGGACCGTCGCCGACAACGGCCCCGACGAAGAACCGTCCGAAGACGCCGAGGAGGTTGGCTTCAAACTGAACTCGAACTACATCTACGTCTGTGAGTGTGACAACGAGGAAGAAGCCCGCGAACAACTCGGCCCGCCGCCGAACGAGGACGACGGTGGCTCCGAGTCCACCCCAGAACCCACCCCGACGCCCGAATCCACACCGACGCCCGACGACACGACCGAATCGACGGCGACGCCGGAGCCGACTGCGACACCCGAGCCGACCCCGACGCCTGACGACACCTCGAACGCCGAGGCCACCCCCGAACCGACCGACGCACCCGAGAGCACGCCACAGCCGACCGACGCGCCACAGACTACCGAGGCGCAGTCGGACGACGATGCGACGGGCATGACGCCGACCGCCGGAAGCGGTGCCGGCTTCGGGCCGGTACTCGCCGTCCTCGCGCTGCTCGCCAGCGCCCTCGTCGTCATCCGTCGTAAATAAACCTGCACCATTTTCCGGTTCCAGCCGGGGGATTAACAATGATTATAAACCCCAGCGAATAGCCAGCAACAGCGTTAGGAGGGGTGATTCAGCAGTCGTACATACATGCACAGCACAAGGCAGACAGCCGCGACGGTGTTGGCGACGTTCGTCGTCGTATCGATGGTCGCAGTCGGTGCGACTGCCGGCGCCGTCGCCGCCGATAGCCACACCAGGGACGAATCACCGAACTTCGACGAGGAGATGAACTTCACAGTAAATCTCCCGGGGACGACCGACCACTATCCCGGCGACCAGAACAAAGAAAACGGCAGTATCGAGTACTTCGCCGCCGGCAAGGAGGCGTTCACAAGCCAGGATGCAGAGGAGGGCATCTGGGTCGACCAGGTCATCGTCGACGCTGACTGGATCGACTACTCCGCCTGTTCGACGGACAACACGAAGGCGTTCGGTATCGACCGCGGCAACAACAACACCGGGACCAACATCGACGAGGACCTGGTCGCACACCAGCGGAACACCGACTTCCGCGACGACGGCATCACCATCCAGATGTACAACTGGGACGACTTCTCGAACGACCCGCCGTATCTCGCACCCGAGGACGCCGTCGTCGCCGCACAGGGCGCCGGTTCGAACTCCGGGCCCTGTCTGACCGTTACCGACGAACCCGGATGGTATCAGATTCAAGCGTTCACAAACGGTACCATCGCCACCGGGTGTAAAGAGGAGGGCAACGAGGAGTGTGAACCCGAGGACAAGGAGTTCGTGGGTGTGAACGTCAACTCGAACTACGTCTACGTCTGTGAGTGTGACAACGAGGAAGAAGCCCGCGAACAACTCGGCCCGCCGCCGAACGAGGACGACGGTGGCTCCGAGTCCACCCCAGAACCCACCCCGACGCCGGAATCAACCCCAACTCCGACCGAAGC
>JBMCDV010000042.1:0-8321 GCA_048618255.1 Natronomonas sp.
AGGCCTCTGCGAACAGGCTGTCGCTGTAGGAGGGCGGGAACGCCGCCATCGGGTGGGGCTCCTCCCGCGGCGGTGCGAAGGGGTTATCGGAGGCGCCGGAGACGCCCCGCTCCCGTTCGGCCTCGGCGTACTGCGGTCGGAGGTCGGCGTAGTCGATTGGCCAGTCGACGCCGACGCCGCGCTCGCTGCGGGAGTTGAAGTCGTCCTCGTGGAGTCGCATCACCATCCCCTGCCAGTGTAGCGTCGACCCGCCGACGCCCTTCACGCGGGCGTGGTTCAGCGGGTACCCCTTCTCGCCGCTCGAGGTGTAGGCGTCCCGTTCGGCGTCGCCGTCCCAGACGTCCGGCCGAGAGAAGGAGGGCCGTATCGCACGCTCCTGTCGTCGGATGCGGTCCTCGGGGTCGAACCGCGGTCCGGCGTCGAGGACGACCACCTCGTGGCCCGCCGCGGCGAGGCGGTCGGCGACGATGGTACCGGCCGGGCCGGCGCCGACGACGCACACGTCTGCTCCCGTGACTGGCTTTCGAGTCACGACGGCGGTCCTCGCTGATAGGTGTCGGTGCCACCCGGATGTCCCTGGGGGTTCTCGATGCCGACCAGCTCGCCGCCGGTCGGAGAGGTGTACAGCGCCATGAGGAGTTCGTTGACGACGAAGTATCGGACGCGTTCGGCGGTCGTTCCGTCGGGCGCCTCGTCGGCGACATCGGCGCCAACCTCTCGAAGCAGTTCCTCGCGGTCCGACGGAGACAGGTCGGCGATAGCGGCGTCCTGCCAGGAGACGGCCAACTCGTCCAGTTCGGCCACCGTCGCTCGCAACGCCTCGCCGTGGCCGTCGCGTTCGAGCCGCTCGGTCACGAACGTCTCGACGAATGGCTCGATACCCGAGAGTTCCGAGGGGTATAGGACCTCGGCCAGTGCAGCCATCGCCGAGACGACTGCGTCGTCGTCGCCACCGTCGAGGCCTTCGAGTTCCTCATCTCGCTCTCGGGTGGTCCTGAAGCCGATTGCGGCGGTGCCCGAGCCGAGGGCTGCCAACGCGATGGTGGCGTCGCGCCGCGTGAGTTCCATAGGTTTGAATTAGGCTGACCTAAAATATATCCGTTGAAATGGGTTCGCTCAAGTACGTCCGGACACGAACGGTCGGATAATGAGGGATATCGCGGGATTTCGGGAACGCTTCACCGGGGAGTTTCCGCTGGGGTTGGCGCTTCTCTGTGCGTTCATCGCCGTGGCGCTCGTGTTCCCGATGTCGTGGCTGTTCATCGAGGCCGTGACCGTCGACACCGAACGCGCCACGGACCTCCTGTTCCGGTGGGGGACCGCCGAAATCATCCTCAACAGTTTGCTGCTGATGGGCGGCGTAACCGGGCTGTCCGTGCTCATCGGCGTTCCGCTGGCGTATCTCACCACCCGCACCGACCTGCCGTTCCGTCG
Source organism: Natronomonas sp. (assembly GCA_048618255.1). Classification (GTDB taxonomy): domain Archaea; phylum Halobacteriota; class Halobacteria; order Halobacteriales; family Haloarculaceae; genus Natronomonas. Next base: position 1,435 of record JBMCDV010000042.1, read on the forward strand.
CTTCTGGACCATCGTCGTCGCGCTGCCGCTTGTCGTACCGAGTTACGTCGGCGCCTTCGCCTTCGTCTCGGCGTTCGGCCCCCGCGGGGAGTTCAGCGACCTGCTGGCACCGCTCGGCATCGAACGGATTCCCGAAGTGTACGGCCTCGGCGGGACGATACTCGTCATCACGCTGTACACCTATCCGTACGTGTATCTGACGACGCGAGCGTCGCTTCTGTCGCTCGATACGACACTCATCGACGCCGCCCGAACGCTCAATCAGGACCGCCTGACGGCGTTCCGTCGCGTCACGATACCGCACATCCGACCGGCCGTCATCGCGGGGGGACTGCTGACCGCGCTGTATGCGGTCTCGGACTTCGGGACGCCCGGCATCATGCGACTGCCGGTGTTCACACGTCAGATATACGTCGAGTACAACGCCTTCGGCCAGGACTTCGCGGCGCTGTTGTCGTTGCAACTGCTGGCTATCGTCCTCGTCGTCCTCGTCCTGGAGCGGTGGGTGCGTCCGCAGGCCTCCGTCGAGGGCGGGTCGCCGGATTCCAGCGGCGATTCGACGGTCAACCTCGGCCTCTGGCGCTGGCCCGCGACGCTTCTGCCCGTCGCCGTCACCACCATCGCTCTGGCCGTTCCCATCTGGATTCTCGGCCTGTTACTCGTCAACTCCGAGGCCGGCCGTCGGCCGTCGCTGGCCTTCGAGTGGGTTTACGCGCTCAACTCCGTCGGCGTCTCGCTCGTGGCGGCCCTCGTCGCCGCCCTCGCCGCCCTCCCCATCGCCTACTTCGCCGCACAACACGACTCCCGTCTCGCGGCGCTGTTCGAGCGCGTGACGTACCTCGGCTTCGCCGTCCCCGGTATCGTTCTCGCGCTCGCGTTGGTGTACTTCGCCGCGGGGTACGACTCCCTCGACATCCCCTACACCCCGGGGCTGTATCAGACGATTCCGCTGTTGGTGTTCGCTTACGTCGTCCGATTCATGCCACAGGCCGTCGGTTCGATTCGGACGACAACCCTGCAGGTCGACTCGACGCTCGTCGAGGCCGCACGCACCCTCGGTGAATCGCCGTTCGGCGCGTTCCGACGAACCACCCTCCCGCTCATCGCGCCCGGCGTGGTGGCGGGCGCCGCTCTCGTCTTCCTCACGACGATGAAGGAGTTGCCCGTGACGCTCATCCTCCGACCGACCGGCTTCGAGACGATAGTCACCCAGATTTGGCGCGCCCAAGAGGCTGCCTACTACCAGTACGCCGTCGTCCCGGCGTTCCTCCTGCTGGCCGTCTCGGGGCTGTCGATGGTCGTGTTGCTGTCACAGGAGGAACGACTGTGACGGCGGTCGACCTCCGCGTCGTCGCGGCCGACGACGCCGACGTAATCGCGTCGATTTATCGCCCCTACGTCGAGGAGACTGCAGTCACCTTCGAAGAGATTCCGCCCGATGCCGAGGAAGTCGAGCGCCGCATCGCCGATACCGTCGAAACCTACCCGTGGGTCGTCGCCGAAGTCGACGGGTCCGTCGTCGGCTACGCCTACGCGGGACGACTGCGGAAGCGCTCGGCCTACCGGTGGGTGACCGAACTCTCGGTGTACGTCGACCGGTCGGCCCGCGGCGCGGGGCTCGGGTCGGCGCTGTACGCGGCGCTGTTGGAGACGCTGAGCGAACAGGGGTTCGCCAGCGCCTACGGCGTCGTCACGCTGCCGAACCCCGAGAGCGTCGGCTTCCACGAGGCCTTCGGCTTCGAGCGCGCCGCGTCGCTACCCGAGGCCGGTTACAAACACGGCGAGTGGCACGACGTGGCGTGGTTCGAACGCAGTCTCGCCGACCGAAGCGACGACCCGGCCGACCCGACGCCGTTTTCGGAGTGTCGGAACGCCGACTGGCTCGAGGACATCCTCGACGCCGCGACCCCCGAGAAGCGGTAGCCGAACGGTAGGGTTTTGCCGGTGGGGTCGGTATTCCGGAGCAATGATACAACGGCTGGCGAGACAGCTGGCGAAAGAGGAACGGGACCTCCGAGTGTTGGAGGCCGTCATCGAACACCAGCCAATTGGTATCACCCGCATCGCCACGGAGACGGGTATCGACGAGCACAAAGCGCGGTACTCCCTCCGGATGCTGGAGGACGACGGCCTCGTCGAGCCGACACCCCAGGGAGCGGTCACTGCGGAGGGGTTCGAGTCGCACGCCACCGAGATAAACGAGGGCCTGGACGGTCTCATCGAGCGGATGCAGTCGCTGAAGGAAATCGACCTATAGTTGCGAACCGGAACACTCGAATCCGTCGGAACCCTACACCAGTCATGAGCAACCCACTCGAAGACAACGAGGTTCCGGGGTGGGCCCTCGGCATCTTCCTTTTGTCGACGACCGTCGCCGTCGCCGGGGTCACCGACTACGTGTTGACTAACGCCGGCTACCGGAACCTCGGAATCTTCGTCTGGGCGGTGTGTTACACCGGCGTGATAATCATTGTCTGGGTGCTGTGGCTCAGCGACATCGAGTTGACCGGTCCGGCGGAGGGCTAACGGAACCATTAAGAACGAAACACCGCGATATTCACCAAAGATGTTCGAGATGCCGCTGCAACTGGTCGACGAATTCCTGCGGCAGTACCACGTCGGGCACGCACTCCTCGTCGGGTTCGTCCTCGCGGTCGTCGGCGGGTTCGCCATCAATCGGTCGGTGAAAGTCCTCGGAATCCAACTGTCGCTGTTCGGACTCCTGTTCATCGTCACCCCAACGTCGACGATGGAAGTCCCGTTCCTATTCTTCGGTATCGGGCTGGCCGTCATCGGCCCCGTCGTCGCCGTCTCGGGGAACGACTAACGCGCCGTCGCCCCTACAGTTCCTTCTCGATGACGTACCCCCACCTCTCGTAGCCGCGGCGCTCGTAGTAGTCGTGAGTGTCCGTTTTCGTTTCTGGCGACGCCAACGCGAGGAAGGCACAGTCCTCCGTTTCCGCCCACGACTCGACGAACCGGAGCAACTCGGTGCCGTAGCCCTCGCCGCGATGGGCTTCGTCGACGACGAGGTCGTAGAGCCACGCGTGGCGGGCGTGATGGAGGACGCCTGCAACGAGGACGCCCGCGACGGCGAGTAACTCGCCGTCGACGAACCCGCCGAAACAGCGGTAGTCGTCCTCGCCGGTCCATGCGAGTACGTCCGCGGGCGCCTCGTCGGTCCACAGCTGTCGGAGAATCGGGACAGCCTCGCGGCGTTCCGTCTCGTCGGTCAACTCCCGAACGTCCATATCCGGGCGTCGCGAGTCGGCGTCAAGAAACTGATTGTGATGCGGTATCGAGGCTCACGATTCCGTGACGATGTCGTCGTAGCGCGCGCCGGTCTGTTTCAGCGTCTCGGTGGAGTACAGTCGCTCGTGTTCGACGGGGAGGTACTCGTCGGCGAGTTCGTCTATCTTCGCGTCGACGGCGTCGGGGTCGCGGCCGTGAATCATCGTAAAGAGGTTGTAGGGCCACCCCTGTTCGGGCCGGCGCGGGCGGTGATAACACAGCGTCACGTAGGGCAACTCGCCGACGGTCTCCCCGCGGGCGTCGAGTTCCTCGTCGGGGACGTTCCAGACGACCATACAGTTCGAATCGAATCCGGTGACGACGTGGTTGACGACACAGCCGATGCGCTTGATACAGCCGTCGGCACGAAGCGATTCGATGGCGTCGAGTACGTCTTCGACGGGTGCGCCGACGGCGTCAGCGATGTCCTCGTAGGGCGTCATCGACAGCGGGAAGCCGTCCTGAATCTCCAACAGCAGTGCCTTATCGAGGTCCGAGAGGTCCGCCGCGGCGGTTTCGGAAATACGCGTCGCCGTCACCTCGGTCCGTTCGACCGACTCCCGGGCGAATCGGTCCGAGTTGACGACCGGGAACTCCAGGTCGATGTAGAAGTCGGTCAACATCGGGAGGTTCAACACCTCACAGCCGGTGCGTTCCTCGATTTCCGTGAGGATTTCGTCGCGTCGGGTCAGCGACCCCGCCGTCACGACGAACCACATGTTCCACTCGTGGTCGCGGCGGTAGTTGTGGTTGACCTGCCGGTAGCCGTTGATGACCTCGGCGATGTCGTCGAAGCGCTCCTCGGGGGCGCGAACCGCCGCCAGCGTCGAGGCGCCGATGACCGGCGGGTTCAACACCGCGCCGAAGCGTCGGAAGACGCCCGCCTCACGGAGTCGCCGAACGCGTTCGAGCGCTTCGTCCTCTTCGATGCCGAGTTCCGCCCCGACGCGGCGGAACGGTCGCCGCTCGACGGGGAAGTCCGACTGGTAGCCGTCGATGAGGGCTTCGTCGACCGCATCGAGGTCCGAACGCCAATCCGCGTCGTCGGCCGCCGACGTGCTCATTGTCAATAGTACGGCGGGCGGGGATTAGGGTCCGTCGGTTCCGGCGGGCGGTTCCGTGACAGGTGCCAACCGTGGACGTTTTTGTTCCCCTCTCCTAACGTTCGGTATGGCCCAAGCGACCGAGAAATACGGCGAGTGGCCCCTCAAGCGTCTGATGACCGAAGTCGTCGGCTCCGGACACAAATCCGCCGACGACATGACGCGCGAGCAGGCCGCCGAGGCGTTCCGTCGCATCCTCGATTTCGAACCTGATAACACGACGCTGGGTGCCTTCTGGCTGGCGAACCGCTGGAAGCGAAACACCCCCGAGGAGTTGGCCGCCTACATCGACGTGATGGCCGAGGGGACCGAAACGCACGCGCCGCAGTGTGACCCCGTCGACTGCGGGGCGAACTACGACGGCAAGGGCCGGAGTGCCATCTTCGGCGTCGCCGCCGGCCTCGTCGCCGCCGCCGCGGGCACGCCCGTCGTCGTCCACTCCGGGGACCGCGTCCCGACGCAGAAACAGGACGCCTACAAGCACGTCTTAGACGAGTTGGGCGTCCGCACCGACCTCACGCCCGAGGAATCGGCCGAGATGACCGACGAGGTCGGCTTCGGCTTCTACTACCAGCCGAACTTCGCACCCGAAGTTACTGCGCTCTCCGAGCGACGTGAGATGATGGGCGTCCGCACCTTCGTCAACACCATCGAGACGCTCGCGAACCCCGCCGAGGCGTCGACGCATCTCGGGTCGTTCTATCACCTGCCCTACGCCAAGCGCATCATCGACACCTTCCAGGAAAGCGAGACCGCGACCGTCGACCGCGTCGTCATGTTCCAGGGGATGGAGGGGTACGACGACGTGCGTCCGGGGTCGACGAAGGTGGCCGTCTGGAACGAAGGTGAGGAGATGGACGACTTCGACATCGAAACTCCGGAGTACGGGATGGACTTCGAGGAGGAAGACCTCGGCGTCGATTCGGTGGCCGAAGACTCCGCGACGATTACCGAGGAAGTGCTTTCGGGCGACCGGGAGGACAACTTCGCCGACGCCGTCGCCGTCAACGCCGCACTGCGAATCTATGCGGGCGGCGACGCCGACGACATCCGCGGCGGGCTCGAACAGGCGCGGGAAACGCTCGAATCGGGCGCGGCGGCGGAGAAACTCGAAGTGCTTCGGTCGTTCTGAGACGGCCAGCTACTGTTCGACCGTCGGGGCGTCGGTCGCCCGCCGGAGTTCGAAGCCGTCGTAGTCGTCTTCGGCGACCCGTTCACAGATACCACGATACATCTCGAGCCCGCCCGGAAACGGCGTGAAGATGCTCGGCTTTCCGGGGACGTTCTCGCCGCGGTACCACGATTTGGCCTCCGAGAACAGCATGTTGTCGGCCAGCATGTTCGTCTGTGAGACCCACTGCTGTTCGGATTCGGCGGTCGCTTCGATGCTGTCGTAGCCCTCGCGGTCCATGTAGGCGATGCAGTCGGTTATCCACTCGACGTGCTGTTCGATGGACATCGGCATGTTCGTCAACACGGAGGGACTCTGCGGGCCGGTGATGGTGAAGAGGTTCGGGAAGTCGTGGATGCCGAGACCGAGATACGTCGTGGGACCTCCGTCCCACTTCTCTTCGAGCGGCAAGCCGTCTCGCCCGCGGATATCCATCGCGAGCAGCGCGCCGGTCATCGCGTCGAAGCCCGTCGCGAAGACCAACACGTCGAGGTCGTACTCGCCGGCCGTCGTTCGGATACCGTCGGGCGTGATTTCGGTTATCGGGTTCTCCTCGACGTCGACGAGGCTCACGTCCTCGCGGTTGTACGTCCCGTAGTAGTCGTTGTAGTCCATCGGCGGGCGCTTGGAGGCGTAGGGGTGGTCCGTCGGGACGAGTTTCTCGGCGGTTTCGGGGTCGTCGACTCGCTCGCGAATCTTCTCGCGAATGAACTCCGAGATGACTGCGTTGGTGTCGGCGTTCGACAGCACGTGACCGGGTTCGAAGGCATGCAGGAACCGAAAGCCACCCTGCTGCCAGCGGTCCTCCAGGATGCCCCGTATTTCTTCGTCGGAGAGCCCTCGGGCGGAGTTCTCGTCGGGGTCGAACGGCATTCCCAACCGCGAGTTACGCGCCTGCTCCCAGATGGCGTCGTAGTTCTCGCGTATCTCCTCGTACTCCTCGGCTTCGAGTGGGCGGTTGCGTGCGGGAACGGCGTAGTTCGGCGTCCGCTGGAACACCGTCAGGTGGCCCGCCCGCGAGGCGGTCTCGGAGATGAACTGGATGCCCGTCGACCCCGTGCCGATGACGCCGACGCGTTTACCGTCGAGGTCGACGCCGTCGTGGGGCCACCGGGCGGTGTGGTACCACTCGCCGTCGAAGGTGTCGAGGCCGTCGAAGTCGGGTTTGAACGGTTCGGAGAGACAGCCGACGGCGCTGATGAAAAAGCGGGTCTCGACGCGCTCGCCGTCGGCCGTCTCGACGGTCCACGTCGCCGAGTCGTCGTCGTAGCTGGCCGAGGTGACCTCCGTCTCGAAGGCGATGTCCCGGCGGAGGTCGAGTG
>JBMCDV010000043.1:0-8282 GCA_048618255.1 Natronomonas sp.
GGAGAAGGACCGACTCCCCGGCGAGAGCTGGCCCGAGGGGGGCCACCGCTGGACAGAGACCGAGACGACCCCGGACGGCGAGACGCGGCGCGTCTTCGATCAGCTCGGGTACGTCCTCGACACGCTCGAGGAGAACCCGAACTCGCGCCGGCTGGTCGTCAACGCCTGGCACCCGGCGAACGCCGCCGTCTCGACGCTGCCGCCGTGTCACTACACCTACGTGTTCAACGTCCAGGGGGACCGCCTGAACGTCCACCTCACCCAGCGCTCGGGGGACATCGCGCTGGGCGTTCCGTTCAATCTCGCGGCGTACTCGCTTTTGGCGCACGCCGTCGCAAACCGGACCGACTTCGAGGTCGGCTCGTTCGGCCACACCATCGTCGACGCCCACGTCTACTGCGGGGAGGGCGCACGCGGCGAGTGGTACGCGGACAACCTCGGGGCGCTACAGGAGCGACTCGGGGGCGTCTCCGAGCGCTCGGAGTACGGCGACATCCGGGCGTGGCTCGAATCGGAAGCCCCCGCCGAACCCGACGGCGAGGGCTACGACCACGTCCCCGGACTGCTACAGCAGCTCACTCGAGAACCGCGTGACAGACCACGCATCGAAGTCGCCGACAAGCCCCTCGAGGACCTCACCTACGACGACATCCAGTTACACGAGTACGACCCCGCGGACGGACTGGAGTTCGCGGTCGCGGAATGACCGTTCGGCTCTCCCTGGTCGCCGCTGTCGCCGAAAACGGCGTTATCGGTGCCGATGGCGAGATGCCGTGGCACTACCCCGAGGACCTCGCCCACTTCAAGGAGACGACGATGGGTCATCCGGTCGTGATGGGCCGGCGGACCTACGAATCGATAGAGCGGCAACTCGGCGGGCCGCTGCCGGGGCGGACGAACGTCGTCCTCTCGCGTCAGGAGTCGCTGTCGCTCCCGGAGGGTGCCGTCCACGCCCACGACACCGACGAGGCGCTCGAACTGGCCGAGGCGGCGCTGGAGGACGACCGGGAGTGGGTGTACGTCGTCGGCGGTGCGACCGTCTACGAGGCGTTCATCGAGACGGCCGAAGAACTCGTCGTGACCGAAGTGCCGGCGTCGCCCGACGGCGACACCCGGTTTCCCGACTTCGGCGAGGAGTGGCGCGAAGTCGACCGGGAGACGGCCGGCGAGTTGGCGTTCGTCACCTATCGCCGGGCGTAGCCGTCTACAGTTCGTCTTTGGCGTAGCTGCCGAGTACACCACCGAGAGCGCTCAGACCGACCGTAAGCACGAGTCCGAACACGATTATGAGGAAGCCGAAGATGCCGAGTGCGGCCGGGCTGTTCGGCGCACCGAGGAGCAACGCGACGACGAAGAAGCCCACGAAGAGTAGCGGTACCGCGGCGAAGACGCCGGATATCGCGCCGACCTTGGCACCATGTTCGGTATCGCCGCCTTCGAGATACGCCGCCACGCCTCCGCCGATGACAGGGGAGACGAACGGGATAAAAAAGCCGCTGACGACGCTAACGAGGGCGCCAATCAGGGCGTTGATGTAGGTGTTCGAACTGCCCGGGGACTGCTCGCTGTCGACTGCCGCCGAGGTGGAGGGCTCGGAAGCCATGATTCGATGTTCGTCCCGCCGTTCATAAAAACACCGAGCAACCACCGGCTGGTTCCGGCGAACGTACCCCCCGTTGAGAGCCTGTCTTTCGGGACCGCTCTCGCTGTCGGCCTCGTAGGCAATAACCGAAGGAGTCGCCGAAACTGAACCGTCACACACAGCGGCCGAAAGGCGTTTTATCGGCCGAAACGTTCGAAGACAATGGGTCCGAGTTTCCCGATGTTTTCGACTGTCAATATCCCGAGCCAGAGGGATTTTATAAGCCGCCGGCGTGGTGGGTGATACTGATGGCACGGTCACGCGGGACGTGGGTCGTCCCTCTCTTCGTCGTGTGTCTGCTTGTCTGTGCGCTCGCAGCGCCCGCGACGGCTGGTGGGGACGGTTCCGTCACCTCCGAGGACCAGTCCACCCAACAGCTGCTCGCGGCGCCGGCACCGGCGGTCGTGGAGACGCTGGCCACACAGGAGTTCGACGCTGACCGAACCGAATTCCAAATTACCGTCTACGGAAACGGGTCCGCTGAGTGGCAGTTTCGCTACGAACAGCGTCTCGAAACCGACCAACAGCGCTCCGACTTCGAGACGTTCGCCGAGGAGTTCAACACGAACGAGACCGACCTCTACCGGAACTTCCAGAGCAGAGCGGAGTCGCTGACCGACGCGGGCACGAACGCTACCGACCGGGAGATGTCCGCCGAGGGGTTCCGACGTGACGCGCGAACCGAACAACTCGGACCCGCGGGCGACGAGTTCGGCGTCGTCGAGATGTCGTTCACCTGGGTCGGGTTCGCCCCCGTCGAGGGAGACACCGTCGTCGTCGGCGACGCCTTCGAGGGCGGGCTGTACATCGGTCCCAACCAGACCGTAGTGTTCCAGCGCGGCGACGGCATGGCGTTCCAGTCGGTCCGTCCCGACGACGGCATCCAGTCGGGTGAGACCCTCGCCGAAAGCGACTCCGTGACGTGGGAAGGCGAACGAACGTTCACCGACAACCGCCCGCGTCTCGAACTCGTTCCCGAATCGGCGGCGACGACGCAGACCGAGGTGACGACGGACCCGGCCGCAGACAGCGACCCCGGATGGCTGCTCCCCATGGGAATCCTCGTCTTCGTCGTCTTCCTGGGTGCTGTCGGAGCCGTCGCCTATCGCTCGAGAGCCTTCTCCGACGACAACCCCGGGGCGGCGGCGACGGCAGACGACGGCGACGACGGCGGCGGTGCCGGTCAAGCGGCGGGTGCCGCCGCCGCGGGGGCGGCGGCCGGCGAGAGCGCCGACACTGACGACGAATCGGGGACGGCCGTCACCGAGGAGGAACTCATCCCCGACGACGAGCGGGTCGTCTCCTTGTTAGAGGACAACGGCGGGCGCATGAAGCAGGTGAACATCGTCGAGGAGACCGGGTGGTCGAAATCGAAGGTGTCGATGTTGCTCTCGGATATGGAAGAGGAGGGGACCATCTCGAAACTCCGGGTCGGCCGAGAGAACATCGTCTCGCTTGCCGGCCACGAACCCGACGCCGCCGGATCACCGTTCGAGGACGACGAGGACTGACCCAGCCACTGGGGTCGACGGGAATTGTATGTTAGGCAACGCCACGCTCCGGATATGGGCGGCACCCGGGGATGGAACGGCCAACGCCGACAGCGTACCGACGCCTCGCAGACGCCGTCGACGATGGACTGTTCGTGTTCCACTAGCACATCGGTGCAGTCGAAAACAAGGTGATGGGCGCGTTTCTGGAGGGCGGCGAGTAACCGGGGTCGGAGTGTGTTGCGACGTTACTCCAGAGACGTGACGGCCTCAGAGGCGTTCGATTCGAGGAAGTCGACGACGGCCTCCGTCCCCTGGAACCCGCTCGACTTTCGGGCGACGACCTCTCCGTCCCGGAACAACAGGAGCGTGGGGACCGACTGTACGTTGAACCGCTCGAGGAGGTCAAGGTCGTCGCCCGGATTCGCCATCCCGACTGCCACGTCGGTCGCCTTGGCGACGTTCCCCAGTACGGGCTCCATCGCCGCACACTTCGCACAGCCTTTCGTGTAGAACTCCACGAGGGCGATGTCGTGTTCGGCGACGAACGCGTCGAGGTCGTCGCCATCTTTCAGACGCGTTGGTTTCGCAGTGATGTTGCTCATATCGGTACTACGCCGTACCACCGGAAACCGTTGTCGGCGGCCACAGGTGTCCGAAAGGGTTGTTGGGCCGGACAGCGTACGCTCAGCCATGCGAATCGGACTCGTCTCGGACATCCACGCGAACCTTCCGGCACTGGAAGCGGTCCTCGAAGACATGCCGTCGGTCGACGACGTGGTCTGTGTTGGCGATGTGGTCGGGTACAACGCCTGGCCGGCCGCCTGTGTCGAGCGCGTCCGCTCCGTCGCGTCCGTCACCGTCCAGGGCAACCACGACGAGAACGTCGAGACGCCCGAACGCTACGTCCACAACGAGATGGCCCACGCCGGACTGGAGTACGCCCGGTCGGAACTCGACGACGACCAGCGGGCGTGGCTGGCCGAACTCCCGTTTCGGGTCGACATCGCCGACGGCGACTACCTTCTCGTCCACAGCCACCCTGACGAGGAGCGCCGCGGTTCGTACGTCCGTCCGCGACAGTTCCCGGAGATGCGGCCGTATCTCGACGACTACGACGGCCTCGTCCTCGGACACACCCACGTCCAACACGAGGCGACGATAGACGGTCGCCTCGTCGTCAATCCGGGGAGCGTCGGCCAACCGCGTGACAACGACCCGCGGGCGGCGTATGCGGTTCTCGACACCGACACGGACTCCGTCGAGTTGCGTCGCGTGGAATATCCCGTCGAGCGCGCACAGGAATTTGCCGAGCGGGTGGGACTGCCCGAGCGGACGGCCGAGCGGTTGGCCGAGGGGCGTTGAGCGGTTCGGTACCGTGTGGCCTGTAGGCTTTTGTGGGCTGCCGGTGAATGAACCGGTATGTCCGAACAACTGGAGGCGCTCCGGGAGGCGTTCGAAGCCGACGGATACGACGTCGCCGACGTAAGCGACAACCGCGGACAGGTCAGGGTCGCACTCCTCGAGGAGCGTCCGGAGGCAGACGACCTTCGTGAGGTGCTTTACGGCGTCGTCGACGAGGCCGACGTGCTCGGTCCGAACATCACGACCGAGACGACTGACGGGACCGACGGCGTCCGTACCGTCGTCACCTTCCGACGACGGGACTGAGTGTCGCGGCCGAAAGGTTCCTACGTCTCGAACCGAGTCCGGGCAAGGCTGACCTCTTATGAGGTACGTATATATACCCGGTTCCATAACCCGAGGTGAAGGCCGCAGTGGCCCATCATCACAATGCAAGGAAACTCACAGCAGCAGGCGTACGACCGGGGAATCACCATCTTCTCTCCCGACGGGCGCCTCTATCAGGTCGAATACGCCCGCGAGGCCGTCTCCCGCGGCACCGCGAGCGTCGGCGTCCGAACTCCCGACGGCGTCGTCTTGGGCGCCGTTCGGCGCGTTCGCTCGCCGCTGATGGAACGGTCGTCGGTCGAGAAACTCCACAAGGTGGACGACCACGTCGGCATCGCGAGTGCCGGCCACGTCGCCGACGCGCGCCAACTCATCGACTTCGCGCGACGGCGCGCACAGACCGAACGCCTCCGCTACGACGAGGCGATACCGATAGAGACGCTGACCAAGTCGGTCACGGACCACATTCAGCAGTACACCCAGACTGGCGGTGCCCGCCCATTCGGCGTCGCGTTGCTGGTCGGCGGCATCTCCGACGGCGAGCCGCGACTGTTCGAGACCGACCCCAGCGGGACGCCCTACGAGTGGCAGGCGACGGCTGTCGGCGGCGACCGCGAGGCGATTCAGTCCGTCCTCGAGGAGGGGTACCGAGAGGACCTCGACCTCGATGCCGGCGTCGACCTCGCGTTGCGCGGGCTGGCCGCGACGAACGACGAACTCTCGGCCGACGGCGTCGAAATCGCGACTATCGACGCCGAGACGGAGTCCTTCGAGACGCTCGCGAGCGATACGGTCGAATCGCACCTCGCCGAAATCGGCGGTGAGAGCGATGAATAATCTCCCCCGAACCGGAGAGGACCACGCCCGTTCGCCGTACGAACCCGAACTCGGGGACTTCGAGTCCACCTCCGGCGACGAGGAGTCGGTCAACAAGACCGGAACGACGACCGTCGGCATCGCGACGGAGGACGCCGTCGTCATCGCGACCGACATGCGTGCCTCCCTCGGTGGCCGGTTCGTCTCGAACAAGGACGTCCAGAAGGTCGAACAGATTCACCCGACGGCTGCCCTGACGCTCGTCGGCTCCGTCGGCGGCGCCCAGTCGTTCATCCGGACGCTCCGGGCGGAATCCTCCCTCTACGAGAACCGTCGTGGGAAACCGATGGACATCCCGGCGCTGTCGACGCTTGCCGGCAACCTCGCCCGCGGCGGTCCGTTTCGAGCCATCCGACCCATCCTCGGTGGCGTCGACGACGAGGGGAGCCACGTCTACTCCATCGACCCTGCTGGCGGCGTGATGGCTGACGACTACACGGTCACCGGAAGCGGGATGCAACTGGCGTACGGTGTCCTCGAGAACGACTACACGCCGGGGCTTTCGACCGATGAAGCCACCTCGCTCAGCGCACGTGCGGTCGAAGCGGCCGTCGAACGCGACACCGGTTCCGGTAACGGTGTCTTCCTCGCCACCGTCACCGACGAGGGCGTCGATATCCAGGGCCACAAGGACTTCGCGGAACTCCGATAGCGCTACTGGGCCGGGTCCGCGGAGTTGGAACTCCCCGAGAGCCGGTTTCGCCCCTTCTCGGTCAGGGCGTAGGCCCCGCCGCTGGTCGCCATCCTGATGTGGCCGTCCTGCTGGAGGTCGTAACACTGCCGGTCGACGGTTACCGGATGGCGGTCGAGTTCCTCGGCGATGGCCGTGACTGGCAGTTGCCCCTGTTCGTCGAGCAGTCGAAGTATCGTCCGTGGTGGTCCTGTAACCATCTGTGTTATCGGCTGGATTCGCTCGGCCGTGGTCGAACGACGTTCTCACACGCCGGGCACTCGGCGTACATCCGCCGTTCGTCGTCGGCTTCGTATTCGATGAGCACGAACGCGTTCGGTACCGTCGCCTCGCAGGACGGGCACCTACCGGCGGCCTCCGTATCGTGTGTGTTCATGGCTGTCGTTCCATCGTGGCCGAGTCGTGTGCTCGGGCGTTCACGTCGTTCGGTTCGAGTCGGAATCGGGTGCCACCACCGAATCGAATGTCGGTCCGATGGGTGTCCCGTTCCGACTGCTCCGTCGACGTGTGTGTAACACCGCCACACAAATAAGTCTACCGCTGAATGTATTTGAATGGCTTTCAGATACATTCAATGGCTCAGGTGATGTCTCACTCTGGTTCATCGGGCTACTTTTCGTCCGCAATCACCTGCCGAGGAACCAGCGGCAGCCGAACGGCCGCTATCGAAGGAAGACGCCGCCGACCGCGGGGCCGATTACGAACGTGGGAACGAGATCAAAGACCCGACCGAGAACCGTCGCGACGGTCCCGAGTCGGCCTTCGCTATCGGCCCGTTCCATCCACCGTACATTTCGCCTTCGGAAATGACTCTGTGGGCGAGTGCCGTCACCGGAACGTCGTTCCACGTGGGAGATAATCGGCGAGGTCGTATCGGTCGTCGACGAGCGATTCGAGGAGCCGACCCGCATCCTCGAAGGTGTATCCCGTCTCGATGTCCGTGTTCGGTTCGTACTCGGCCCACTGGGACGCTTCTCTTCCGGGGAGTTCCTCGCGTCGGTCGTGGCCGTGGACGATGTGGGCGGCCGCACACAGCCTATCGAAGGACTCGACGGGCGTATGGAAGCCGTAATCGTAGTTCAACAGCGTCGCATCCAGGGCGACCGACCCCAAGCCGGGAACGCGTTCGTCCGGCCACTGCGCGTGGTAATCCTCGTCCGGACGGTTCGATTCGTGATACGGCTCGTGGTCGACGGCGTCGAAACGGAACGAGTAGTACTCCCGGCCGTCGATAGTTTGGGCTTCGACGCCGGAGGCGTACGGCAAGAGGGTGTAGAGGAGTCGCCGTTTCACCTCGTAGAGTGCTTCCTTTCGGCTTCGGTTCAGCGCCGCACCGTCGTGGTCGCCGTGTCTGTATCGGCGCCGGGCGTCGTCGGCGAACGACTTCGCCTCCGTGTTCACTCGCCGCATCGCGGCCAACAGTTCGGTCGGCACCGTCTCGAAGTCGACCGAAATCGCGGTCGTGTCGCTCCCGGTCGCCTCCGTGAGGTGCCGCTCGGCCCGCGTCCGCTTCGAGGGGCCATCGAAGAACGGGCGCTCCGTCGTCGAAGCGTCGGTGCCGTCGAGCGAGAAGCTCCTCATGAGAGCGACCGACCGCCTCCGTTCGAACCGCCGGTACGTTCGGTGATGGCTGTCCCTACTGGAATCGCGCCAATGAGCGTTTCGGACCCGAACGCTACTGCGGCACCTGCTGGGTTCGAATCGATTAGTGACGCGGTCGATACCGGGTGATTCAATGAGAAACCGGCTCACGGCAGGGGTGAAACGTAACGGTTATACGTCCATCACCGATACGATTCGTTGCGCTCAGACGAACGCTCCGTTGGTGTAGTCCGGCCAATCATCTTGCCCTCTCACGGCAAGGACCAGGGTTCGAATCCCTGACGGAGCA
>JBMCDV010000044.1:0-8281 GCA_048618255.1 Natronomonas sp.
TCGTACAGTAGGCCGTCCCGTCGAGAATGGTGCCGACGACGGCGCGCCAGCCGTTGGCCGAGAGGTCCTCCAGCGGCGTCAGGAAGTTCGCGCCGGCGTTGTTAACGAGAATCGAGATGTCGCCCAGCTCGTCGAGTACGGTATCCCGCATCGCGTCGACCTCCTCCTTCTCGCGGATGTCGACGGTGGTCGCACATGCGTTCTGGCCCTTCTCCTCGATGGCTTCGGCGACCGGTTCGAGGTGGTCCATATTTCGGGAGGCAACGGCCACGTCGGCACCATGGTCGGCAAAGGCCAGCGCCATCTCCTCGCCGAAGCCGGTTCCACCGCCCGTGATGAGCGCTGTCTCTCCGTCCAGCAAGTCGTCGGCAAAGATGTCGGTACTCGGTGGCGTCTCGGGCCAATCGTTCGGCATGCGAACAACCCCCGCAGGGAGCCAGTATTAATCCGTCGTCTCCCACTACCGGGGGATTAATACGGGCGTTAGAAATCGTCCCGAAGCGACACCTTGTCGATTTTCCGCGTCGACGTCTTCGGTAACTCCTCGACGAACTCGATACGGCGGGGAATCTTGTAATCGGTCAACCGGCCACGGCAGTGCTCTTCGACGTCGTCGGCCGAGAGTCCGTCCCCGACGACGACGGCTGTGACCGTCTCGCCGAGTCGGTCGTCTGGCGTCCCGATAACGGCGACTTCGACGACGCCGTCGATTTCGTAGATTACGTCCTCGATTTCTCGGGGATAGACGTTCTCGCCGCCAGTGATTATCATGTCGTCGATGCGGTCCTCGACGAAGAGGTGGCCGTCCTCGTCCATCCGGGCGATGTCGCCCGAGCGGAGCCAGCGTTTCCCCTCCCGCCGAACGAACGCCTCCTCGTTCTTTTCGGGCATTCGGAAGTACCCCGGCGTGATGGTGTCGCCGTGCCACAACAGTTCGCCCTTCTCGTCGGTGCCGACGGCCTCGCCAGTCTCGGGGTTCTCGATGCGTACGTCGACGACTTCCGTCGCCGGTGGGCCGATGCTTCCGGCCTTCCGAACGTCCTGTCCCGGACGGTTGATGGCCGCGAGCGGCGTCGTTTCGGTCATACCGTAGCCCTCCAAGAGCGTCACGCCGAAGGTCTCCTCGACGGTTTCGATGCGCTCTTTCGGCATCGGCGACCCGCCGACACCAATCAATTCCAGCGACGAGAGGTCGTAACTGGATACGTCTTGTCCTAGAAGGTCGATGACCATCGTCGGGATGAAGAAGGCGTAGGTGGCGTCGTGTTCGGACATCGTCGCGAGGGCGGCTTCGGGGTCCCATTCGGGCAGGAAGTGGTTCTCCGCGCCGACGGTCAAAAGCGGCGTCGTCGAGACGTTCAGACCCGAGACGTGGAACAACGGGCACACCGTCAGCGTCGTCGTGTCCTTCGACCACCCCATCGCTTCCACGAGGCCGCGGGCGTTCGTCTGGAGGTTCCGGTGGGTGTGCTTGACGCCCTTCGGCCGACCCGTCGTACCGCTCGTGTACACCAACTCCGCGAGTTCGTCCTCCTTGCGCGGGTAGGCGTCGTACTCGGTGTCGGCGGCTCCGACCAGCTCGCGGTAGCTATGGCCCTGCTCGCCGTCGGCGACGATGAGATGCTCCAGCGACGGTACGTCGAGGCCAGCGAGTACCTCCTCGAACTGGCCGTGGGTCACCGCTGCGACCGCCCCCGAATCCTCCAGTACGTACTGTATCTCCTCGCCTTGGAACCGCATGTTGATGGGGAACGGAATCGCACCGCGTTTCATCGCGCCCAGATACGCGGTCATAAAGCCGATACTGTTCGGCAGGTACAGCGCGACCCGGTCGCCCGCCTCGACGCCGAGCGATTCGAGGGCGTTGGCAAAGGCGTTCGTCTCTCCGGCCAACTCCGCGTAGGTGACTTCCCGTGTGTGGTCGGTCATCGCCAGGCGGTCGGGGGCGCTCCGAGCTATCGTGTCGACGTGGGTGGCAAAATTCATGCTGTATGCTAGTCTACACCATTCGTGATTAGTGTTACGCCGCCACACGTTCCGGCAGTACCTGCGAGCGCCGGCAGGACTAAACTAACATACTCGTTTGTAGTTCCATGGTAAACTTCGGCTTCTCCGAACAGGAGCGCGCCATTCGACAGACCGCTCGCGAGTTCGCCGAGAACGAAATCGCCCCCGTTGCTCGCCACCACGAAGAGACCGGCGAGTGGCCCGAGGAGGTTTGGGAAAAGGCGGTCGATGCGGGTCTCGTCGGTGGCACCATCCCCGAAGAGTACGGCGGCGCCGGCCTCTCACAGGTCGAGACGTGTCTGTTCATGGAAGAGATTTGCCGCGTCGATGCGGGCATGCTCGCCGCCATCGGCACGGAGTTCGGCACCCGGATGATTCGGGAGTACGGCACCGACGAACAGAAGGAGTGGATTCTCCGCGGCGTCGCCGAGGGCGAACTCATCGGCGCGCTCGGCAACACCGAACCGAACCACGGCTCGAACGCCGCCGGCATCGAGACGACGGCCGAAAAAGACGGCGACGAGTACGTCATCGACGGCGTGAAGACGTTCATCACCCACGGCACCATCGCCGACTACATTCTGACGATGGCCCGAACCGGCGGTGAGGGACACAGCGGCATCTCGGCGTTCATCGTCGAGACGGACCGCGAGGGCTTCGAGGTCGAAAGCGAGATTCACAAACTCGGCTGGAACGCGAGCGAGACGGCGCAACTCCGCTACGACGGCGTGCGCGTCCCCGAGGAGAACCTCGTCGGCTACGAGGACGCCGGGTTCTACCAACTCATGGAGTTCTTCGAGGAGGAGCGCGTCGGTATCGCCGCCCAGGCCCTCGGTATCGCACAGGGCTGTCTGGAGGAGACTATCGATTACGTCTCCCAACGCGAGCAGTTCGACCGCGAACTCCGGGAGTTCCAGGCGGTTCAGCACAAGGTCGCCGACATGGGCATGAAGGTCGAACTCGCTCGTCGGCTCGTCTACGACGCCGCCCAGCGCGTCGACGACGACGAGAAGCCGACCAAACTCGCCTCGATGGCGAAACTGTACGCCAGCGAAATCGCCGAGGAAGTCGCCAGCGACGCCATCCAACTGCACGGTGGCAACGGCTACACGACGGACTATCCGGTCGAACGCCACTACCGGCACACGAAAATTTACCAAATCGGCGAGGGTGCGAGCGAAATCCAGCGCAACATCATCGCCAAGGAACTACTCGATTTGTAGTCACGCGGCACGCATCTCGATTCCCTCCACCGTCACGTCGATTGTGACTCGCCCCTCCGATTCCAGATGTCGCAGATACTCGTAGACGACGAGCGTCAGGAACGGTGCGCGCCCCCCGTCGACACCGAGTTCTCGGGCGACGAACTCCCGTGCGTAACAGGGACCGTGGCCGTCGAGGAAATCGAGCAATCGACGTTCGGTCGCCTCGGCGTTCGAAAGCGAGGCTTCGATTCGCGCCGTCGGGTCGTCCATCGGTGGGCCGTGCATCGGCACCAGCACGTCGGGGTCGAGGCCCCGAATCCGGCGTAGCGACTGCTTGTAGTCGCCCACGTCACCCAACAGCGGGCCGTACTGGAAGCGACCGTCGCGGTCGACGAGGTCACCCGAAAACAGCGTTTCGCTCGGCTCGTGATGGAAGGCGAGGTGTGGGTCGGCGTGTCCCGGCGTCGAGACGGCCGTCAGTTCGTAGCCGCCACAGCGAAGCGTGTCGCCGTCGCTCAGTTCGCGCTCGACGCGAATCCGTTCCTCGGCGTAGTCGTCGCGAATGGGGAAGTACACATCCCACGTCGAATCGTCGGCATCGAATCCACCGAGCAGTCGCGTCATCTCCTCGCGGGCGCGCTGGAGGTATCCGGCATAGTCGTGGAGAACCTCCACAGCACCCTCCGGAACGATGTGGGGCAACTCCGCCAGTGCGTCGATGGTCTGGGAGCCTCCGACGTGGTCGATGTGTGGGTGCGTAATCAACACGCGCTCTATGCCGGCCAGTTCGTCGTCGAGAGCGGCGACGACGGCCTCTCGCGAGACGGGGGCGACGTGGCCGGTGTCGACGAGCGTATCGCCGATTCGGAGGACGTTGACGCCGCCGTACAGCGGTTGTGTGAACTCGAAGCGTTCGTACTCCATCGTCCGCTCAACGGCGCCGGGGCTGAAAAGTGCTCTCTGTTATCGGGACCCACACTTATGTCGAGGCGCGTACAGCAACGGCTATGAACCTCTACGAGCGCTTCGCGCGACAGGCACGAAGCAACCACGATTCCTCCGCAGTCGTCGACCCCGACGGTGAGGATATCACCTACGCCGCCCTCGACGAACGGGCCAGGGCCGTCGCCGCGTTTCTCGATAGCCGGACGGAGCCGGGCGACCGCGTGGCAGCCTACATGCTCGACAATCCGACGGTCCTCG
This sequence comes from Natronomonas sp., assembly GCA_048618255.1. Taxonomy (GTDB): domain Archaea; phylum Halobacteriota; class Halobacteria; order Halobacteriales; family Haloarculaceae; genus Natronomonas. The sequence goes on from JBMCDV010000044.1 coordinate 4,416, forward strand.
CCGTCGCACTCGGGGCGTGGCGCGTCGGCTGTGTGTTCACACCGGTCAACTACCGCTTCGGGGTCGATGGAGTGGCGTACGTCCTCGATGACGTGGCTCCGGAAATCGTCGTCCACGACGCCGTCTTTGCCAGCACGGCCGAGGACGCCCTGGAAGCCGCCACAGTCGAGCCGACGGTTCTGCAGGGTCACGCCGGCCAGTTCCGTTCCGAGGCCTTCGGCGACCCGAAAGACGCACCCGACCCGACGACGCGGCTGGACGACGACACTGCAATCGTCATGCACACCTCGGGGACGACGGGCGACCCAAAGGGGGTCGTCCAGACCCACCGCAACGTCGGCGCACAGGTCGACGCCGGCATCGCGACGTACGACGTGACTGCCGAGGACACCGCCGTCGTTTCCGTCCCGCTGTTCCACGTCGGCGGGTTCCACGGCGCGACGTTGATGGGGCTGTTCACCGGTGGGTCCGTCGTCATTCACCCGGCCTGGGGCGCCGCCGAGTGGGCACGACTCGTCGCGGAAAGCGAGGCGACCATCTCGGGGTTGGTGCCGGCGATGATGGTCGACGCACTCGGCGACGAGTCCGCCCGCGAACACGATACGTCGTCGCTTCGGATGTGTTTCTACGGCGGAAGTCCCGCCGCCGAATCGACGCTTCGGGAGTTCGAGTCGGCCTTCGGCGTCGACGAACTGTTGAACTACTACGGCCAGACCGAAGCAGCGGGTCTGACCGTCGCAGGGACACCCGAAACGCCTCGGACAGAGGGTGCACTCGGACGGCCGGTCCCGACAGTGGAGGCCCGCGTCGTCGACCCAGACACCGCCGCGGACCGCTCCGACGGCGAGGACGGCGAGCTGTGGCTCCGCGGGGACAGCGTCATGCCACGCTACTGGGAGGCCCCCGACCGAACCGACCGAGCCTTCGACGGGGAGTGGTTCCGCACCGGTGACGTGGTTCGCCGCGAGGACGGAATCCTGTACTTCGTCGACCGCCTCGACGATATCGTCCTCTCGGGTGGGGAGAAGGTCGCTCCCTCCCGCGTCGAGAGCGTCCTCGCTGAGATGGACGACATCGAGGCCGTCGCGGTGTTCGGTACGCCCGACGAACGCCTCGGCGAAGCCGTTACGGCGGCAATCGTCGGCGACGACGACCTGACAGCCGACGCCGTCGAGTCCTTCTGTGACGACCACCCGGGACTCGCCGGCTACGAGAAGCCACGACGAATCGAGTTCGTCGACTCCTTCCCGCGGACCGGAAGCCAGAAAATCGACAAGGCGGAACTGGCCGAACGGCTGGGGTAGCTAACAGGCGGTGTCGCTGCTCCCCGACGCCACACCGCACGGTATCCGACGGCGCCGGGGTAGTTCACTCGAACACGGGGCGTCTGGTCCCGCCTTCGAATAAAAACCTTCAGCCGATTCGAGTGCCCGGACGCCGCCCGTCGAGGAACGCCTCGAGACCGTCGATGCCGAAGACGTAGGCCTCGGCGTCGAGTTCGAGCAGCTGACGGACTTTCCCGGCCATGCCGCCGGTCACGTCCGTCTCGTCGCTCCCGCCGAGGGCGTCGGCAACGTCTTCGAACGAGTCGATGTGTGCGATGACCTCGCCGGAGTCGTCGTAGACGCCGGGAACGGCCGAACAGACACCGACGCGGTCGGCATCGAGCGCCGAAGCGAGGGCGACGACGAGTTCGTCACCCGAGAGGATGGTCGCCCCCTTCTCGGCGTGGGCGATGACGTCGCCGTGGAGAACCGGGACGAACCCTTCTGCGAGCATCGCTTCGACGTGGCTCGTCGGTGCGTCAAGGTGCCCGTCAGCGTCCCGTGAGGCGACCGACAGCGGATGCACTGGTAGTGCAGGCACCCCCTCTCCCGAGAGGCCTTCCACGATGGCCGCGTTCAGCCGCTTCATCGCCCCGTGGATGGCTCGAACCGCTTCGTCGTCGTGTGTTCCGTCGGTCGTCGAGACGCCGTATTCTGCGGCGTGGTAGTGGCCGAAACTCCCCCCGCCGTGGACGACGACGATGTCCTCTCGCTCCGTGAGAGCCTCGACGGCGACGCCGAGGTTCGCCACGTCGACGGTTTCCCTCCGGTCTTTCTCCGTGATGACGCTCCCGCCGAGTTTCAGTACCGTCGTCATGAGTCGGATTCCGCTCTGACGCCTTCGGTGTCCAATTCCGCCCGGAACGCCTCTTCACAGCCGGGGGTGTACTCGAGGGCGGTGTGGGTCTGTTCGGTACGGTCCAACGCGACGATGCAGCCACCGCCACCGGCGCCCGTGAGTTTCGCTCCGAGGGCGTCGGCCTCTCGTGCCGCCCACACCATCGTATCCAGCGTCCGTGCCGAGACGCCGAGCGCTGACAACAGACCGTGATTGAAGTCCATCAGTCGACCGAGTTCTTCGATGTCGCCGGCCCGAAGTGCGCCCTCGCCGTTGCGAACGATGTCGCCGATGGCTTCGACCGTGTCGGCGGCGAAGCCGTACTCCTCTTTGAGTGCCCTGACGCCGGCGACGAGTTCGCCGGTGTCGCCGGTTCCGCCGTCGTAGCCGATGACGAAGGGGAGATTGGGTGGGTCCTCCAGCCGTCGGCAGTCGTCGCCTTGCACGCGGACGGCCCCACCCATCGCCGAACAGAAGGTGTCTGCACGCGAGGCTTCGCCGTCCTGGACCTCGTGTTCGACCCGATAGGCGCGGTCGGCGAGTTCCTCTGGCGCGAGGTCGGTCCCCAGTGCCCGCGTGGCGGCGTCGATACCCGCGACGACGACGGCGGCGGAGGACCCCAGGCCTGCCCCTAACGGAATGTCGCTCTCGACGGTGATGTCAAAACCCGCTACGGGTGCGTCGGCGGCGTCTCGGGCCTGTTCGACGGCACCGTCGATGTAGCCCATGGCCGCCTCGACCAGCGGCGTCGGGACGTTCACGTCCGGTCTGTCGTCGGCGTCGCCGCCCCACGTCACCGTGAAGCCGTCGAGCGTCAGGTCCTTGGCCTGCACGCGGAGGCGGTCGTCATCGCGGGGGTCGACGGTCACCCGCGCGCGGCGCTCGATGGCACACGGGACGGCCGGCTCGCCGTACACGACGGCGTGCTCGCCGAAGAGATACACCTTCCCGGGCGCGCTCGAAATGGTCATACCCGAGTGTCTGGCCGGCCGATAAAAAGCGTATCCGAACCGGCTGAGTCCCTCTTGACGGTCGCTCTCCCCACCCGCTCGCTACATCAGGAAGGCGACAATCAACAGACCAATGCCGACCGCGCCGACGAGCGCCCCGAACAACGCGGCTCCACCGCCATCGGGTACGTCGTCGAACGGTTCCGTCGACAGATACAGAGTCGACTCCTCCGACGGAGCGATGGCGAAGCGTTCTTCGGATTCGCCATGCGGTGCCGCCGAATCGCTCTTCTGGCTGACGTGTCCGAGGAGGCTGACCTCGTCGCCCGGCTGGAGTGTCGCCTCGCTGTAACGGCGCTTGCTCGCATCGACGACGAGGTCGGTCGTCATCGGGTCGACCGATACGCCCGGGGTAGCCGCGAGGAAGTCTCGGATTCGCTTCGGTGGTGACTCCTCGTAGTCGGTTTCGACTTCCGTCTCGAACGAGTCGAACTCACACTGCAGCCGGTCGAAGGCGACGCCCTCCGAGACGAGCAACCGCTCCGGCGTGAACACCTCACTGGTCTCGTTTCCGACCGTCCGGTCGTCGATAGCCACCGACAGCGTTCCCGTCGCGTCCTCGACGCCGAACGGCGCCGAGCGGACGCCCCACGCGGCGGATTCCCAACTGTTCATCTTGGGGGTGTCGTACTGTTCCTCGATTTCCCACGCCGACAGCACACACTCCCGGTCGCGGGTAATCGGTGCGGTGAA
>JBMCDV010000045.1:0-8243 GCA_048618255.1 Natronomonas sp.
GATACAACAACGGCAGCGTCCCGACGGCGACGACGACGGCGTAGGGCAACACCGACGAGACGGCGAGGATGGACACGGCCGTCGCCAGCGCGTACGTTCTGAACGTCACCTCGCCCATCACCAGCGGCGGGACGAACAGCAGCGCCACCGCGACGAGAGCGAACAGCGAAACGGGAACCGAGACCGGTCGAAACCGCTCGGCTGAAGCGTGGAGGGACATCGGTTTGCGTTTCGGACCCGATTACAAATGTCTTCTGTCGTCAGCCGCCGGTGGTGTCTCGGACCGCCACGTCCAACTGCTCACAGAAGCGGTCCGCGAACGATTCGGCGGCCGCGGCGTCGAATCCCGAGCGGATGTACCGGAACCCGAGGTGGAGTCTCTCCCCAACGGTCGTGGCGCCGATACTGACCGGCGTCGGCGGCCAACACGGTGGCGTAAACCACAACTGCTCGAACGTCCCCTCGGGCAGCGCCGGCAGGGACGGAATCCGCCCGAGGTTCGACAGTACCGCCGTATCCAGCAGGCGCTCACCGGGGCCCTCCAGCAGTCTCGGGAGCCGCTTTCGGACCGAAAGCGGCAGCGACGCCGAAGCGAGGTGCCACCATTCGAGATACCCCAGCGGTCGGTCGCTCCGTTTGGTGTGACGCGTCTGGTCGGTCACTCGCGAGACGGTCCGGGCCACGTCCCGACGATGCGAGGCCTCGGTGGTGACGCTGTCGAAGAGGGTGTACAGTCCGACGCCGTCGTAGAATCGGTCCCCGGGTCGGGCGTTCACCGGCATCATGAGACCGATTTTCTCCGGGCCGTCGTGACCGTCAGCAGTCCACCGGTCGATAGCGAGGTGCAGGGCCGCGAGGAGAAGGTCGTTGACCGTAGATTCCTCTGGACCCCCGCCGACGAGGCGACCGGTCAGGTCGGAACCGACGTGTCGGTGTGCGAATCGCCATTCGACGGACCCCGAATCCCCCGACGAGAGCCTCGCAGGCGGGTCGAAGAGATAGTCGGCTCGCCGTGCGGCCGAGGCCAGCGACCGAAGGCGGCGCCTCGGTTCGGTTGGTCGAATCGTTCGTATCATCTCCCGGGGCGACTTCTCGATGGGATGCGGTGTTGGGTCGTCACCGCGATACGCGACGAGCAGCGCGTACAACACCCGGAATACGCCGACACCGTCCATCGAGACGTGACTGGCACAGACACAGAGCCGGTCGCCGCCGTCGGTACCACCGCCGCGAACCACGAGCAACCGGAGGGGAGAGTCCGTTTGGAGGTCGAACCGCTGGCCGTAGAACCGCCCTCGGAGTTCACCGAAGTCAGCGTCGTCCGAGTCGACGGTTTCGACGGGAACGTCGGCGGGTCCGTCGGGAATCACCCAGGTGTAGTCCGTCGGACCGCTGTCGTCCCGACGGCGGCGGCCCTTCACTATCGGGTAGGCTTCGCATGCTCGGCTAGCGGCAGTCGCGAGCCGTCGACCATCGAGTCTCGCCGTCGTCGCGGCTTCGACCTGTATGTTCAACGGCGTGTAGGCTCGCTCGATGTGGAAGACGGCTTCCTGTAATCGAGTGAACGGAACCCGTCTCACGAGTCGCCCTCTCGCATGTGAGTACCGACGGACGGCAGCGTCAAAAGCGTCGGCCCGTTTCTCAATCACCCAACAGCTATCAGGGGACGGAATGCAGCCCCGTTACCGGAGGTGCGCCCCGGACAGACACACCTCACAGCGCTCGGCGTCGTAGCCCGCGTCCGTGAGACCGGTGTCGAGTGCGAACACCGTCTCGCCGAGCATCGCCATCGACGCCTCGCCGCCGGCCTCCGAAACGTCGCGAATCGCCTCCTCGAGTCGGGGCGTCAGGAGGTTCGCATCGCGGGCGAAGCGACGTGAGGCGGTCATCATCGTCTCCAGCGTCGGTTCGGCGACCAGTTGCGACAGCGCCTGCTTGCCCGCCACGGACAGTTCTTCGGTATCGCCGCCGAGGACGTCCTCGGTCGAGAGCTCACCGAAGGTGACGTACTCGACTTGCCGGCGGTCGGGGATACCGTCCATCGCACCGTGGGCTGGCGCCCCCGGTTCCAGTCGAACCGGGAACCCGCCGCGAGCCTGGCCGACCACGTCGCCGAGTCCCGTCCCGGCCTGTACCTCCGCGCCGTGGGCGATGGTGACGAGTTCGTTCTCCGAGAGTTGGCGGTCGAACACGCGGTTGGTCACGAGTGCGGTGCCGAGGGCGAGCGCGCCGGAGACCCCGAATCCCGAACCGAGCGGGAGGTCGGTCTCGGCGACGACGCGGGCCTTTGCCCGGAGGGCACCCAACACCCGGTCGACGGCCTCGATTTCGAGTTCCTCACCGTTGAGTTCGAGCCCGTCACCGGCTTCGAGTCGCACGGTCACGCCGTCGGAGAGGGCGACGCCAGCCCCGCGAGAGCCGGCTTTCGTCGGGTCGTCGTCCGGGTGGGCACTGAAAAAGGCGGTCACGTGGCCCGGTACGAACGCCGCGTCTGTCATGAAATGGCCTCCGTGACGCGCCGTTTTAAGGCTTGCTTGACCGACTTCCGGCTCGCCGACGAGTCCGAACCCCCCGACCGGAAGAACAACCGTTTTGGTGTGGCTGCCAGAACACCCAACACAGTGACTAGCCGTGCCTGAGGAGCCACCAGACCAACCCGTCGACGAGGCGATTCTCGTTCCGGTCGGCGAGTCCGTCACGCTCCGGAACACCGTCGCCTACGCGGTCCGCGAAGCGCTCGCGACCTCGGGCGAGATTCACTTCGTCGCACCGCTGGCATCCAGCGCAATCGGCGATGTGAGCGCCGACGGAAAAACCGAACTCGAGGAACTGCTCGAACGGGCGACCGTCTGGGCGGAGGAAGACGCCGGCGACGAGGCGTCCGACCTCCGAATCGAGACGGCCGTCGTCGGCGCCGACGAGTACCTCTTCGGCCCCGACGATTACGCTCGCGTTCTCGCCGACTACGCCCGAAGCCACGGCGTCGAGCGCGTCGTCGTCGACCCGGAGTACAGCCCCGGCGGCAACGTCCCCCTGTTGCGTCCGATGGCGGTCGCACTCGTCGAGGCGGGACTGACAGTCGAGGAGGCGCCGGTCGACCGACCGACCCGGCGCGACCGACTCGTCCGCCGTGGCGGCCTGCTTCAGTTCACCACGCTGTTCGGCGTCTCGTTTCTGTTCTATCAGCTCCTCAGCGGACTCACGCTCTCGCAGTTCGACCTCATCACCGGCGTCATCTCGGCGACAGTCGTCGCCGCGTTGCTACACCGCATCGCCTTCAGCGACCGGATGCGCCCCGGCGTCATCGCCAAGCGTCTCGTTCGACTCGCCATCTTCGTCCCGTATCTCGTCTACGAGATTGTCGTCTCGAACCTTCTCGTGGCATACGTCGTCTTACACCCGTCGATGCCCATCGAACCGCGGACGGTCGAGGTTCGCTCGGCCGTTTGGGGCGGGATGCCGGTAACGACGCTTGCGAACAGCATCACGCTCACGCCGGGGACGCTCACCGTCCGAGTCCGCGGCCAGGACTTCATGGTCCACTCGCTCATCCCGGCCGCCCGAGAGGGACTGTTCGACGGGTCGCTCGAACGGGCGGTCCGGTTCGTCTTTTACGGCCGAGGCGCCGCCGGTATCTCGACGCCTCGGGAACGCGACGACTGCCGAATACTCGACACAGTCACCGAGAATGGTGGTGAGGAGGGCTGATGGTCGACGACCTCCTTCTCGGCGCCGCAGCGGTGTTCGTCGTCCTCGTAATCGTAGTGCTGTATCGGGCCGTTCGCGGACCGACGATGCAGGACCGCGTGTTGGCGGTGAACGTCATCGGGACGAACACCGTCGTCATCCTCGCGCTGTTGTCGGCCGCGTTAGACGTGCCGTACTTCCTCGACATCGCACTGGTGTATGCACTGTTGAACTTCCTGATGGCCGTCGCCATCTCGAAGTTCACCGTCGAGCGCGGAGGGGTGATGTGACGTGACGCCGATAGAAATCGCCGTCATCGTCTTCCTCGGCGGCGGCCTGTTCTTTACGCTCGTCGCCGCGGTCGGCGTCATCCGCCTGCCGGACATCTACACTCGTGCCCACACGGCGAGTCAGGCCGACACGCTCGGAGCAGGCCTGACGCTCGTCGCCGTCGCACTCACACTCGGACTGGAAATATCGACCCTCAAAACCGTGCTCCTGTTGGTGTTCATCTTCATCACGAACCCGACGGCCGCCCACGCGGTCGCCCGCGCCGCACACGAGCAGGACATCGAACCCTGGAGGGAAGACCGATGATGGAGTACGTCGCCTACGCGCTGGTCGCCTTCGTCGTACTGACGGGCGTCGCGACGGCGCTGCTCAGGGACGTACTCGCGGCCATCATCGTCTTCGCCGCCTACAGTCTCGGGATGGCGCTTCTGTACACGCTGTTGTTGGCGCCGGACGTGGGACTCACCGAGGCCGTCATCGGCGCCGGCGTGACGACCATCCTGTTGCTTCTGACCATCGTGAAGACGGTGCGACCAAGCGGCGAACGAACCTTCGAGCGCCTCGACCCCCGAGCGACGGTTGCTTGCGGCGCTCTCGCCGTCGTCTTCGGGTTGACGTTGCCCGACCTTCCGGCGGTCGGCGACCCCAACTCGCCGATTCTCAGTTACGACGCGGTCACCGGCCACTACCTCACACAGTCGTACGCCGAAACCGGCGTCGAGAACACCGTCACGGCCGTTCTCGCGGCCTACCGTGGATTCGACACCTTCGGCGAGGCGACCGTCGTCTTCGCCGCCGGAGTCGCGGTTCTCGTCGTCCTGCAACGGGAGGTGTTCACATGAGCGACGCCAACGAGGAGAGCGTCGAGACTCCGGCGGAGTCTCCGGAGGAGGGCGACGCCGACGAGGAGACGTTCCAGGCGCAGCGCCGGGCCTACACCGAAAGCGAGGTCATCATGAGTACCGTCCGCGTCGTGACGCCGTTCGTGCTCACGTTCGGGCTGTACATCACCTTCCACGGCGCCGACTCGCCGGGTGGCGGCTTTCAGGGCGGCGCGCTAATCGGCGTCGTCGTGTTGATGCTCGCCTTCGCCTTCGGCATCGACCCGACCCGGCGGTGGCTCGGGACGAAGGCGGTGACGCTCGTCGCGAGCCTCGGATTGCTCATCTTCGCCGCCATCGGACTCGGAAGCGTCGTCCTGGGTGGGGCGTTCCTCGAGTACACCCTGTACCCGCTGGAGGACGCCGCGAAATACGGCATCGAAGCCGTCGAAATCGGCGGCATCGCACTCATCGTCGCCGGCGTCATCATGGGGCTGTTCTTCCTGACGGCCGCCGGCCCCGGAGGTGACGTGGAATGATAGAGTTACTCGCCACTCGGTGGGCCTACGCGGCGTTCATCCTGCTGATGGTCACCGGGATTTACATGATGATAGCCAACGCCAACCTCGTCAAGAAGGTCATCGGGTTGAACCTGTTCCAGAGCGCCGTCTTCCTGTTTTTCATCGCCTCGGCGTACGTCGTCGACGGCTCGGTTCCAATCGTTCCCTCGGATGGGAGCGGCGGCCCCTACGTCAGCCCGTTGCCGCACGTCATCGTTCTGACTGCCATCGTCGTCGGCGTCAGTCTCACCGCCGTCGCCTTGGCGCTCATCGTCCGCATCTACGGGGAGTACGGCACCCTCGACGAGGCCGTCCTCCGGGAGGTGTCGGATGACTGATACCGTCCTCCCGTTGCTCATCGCGGTGCCCATCGTCGCGGCCGTCGTGCCGCTACTCCTGAGCCTCTGGAGTACCGAAACCGGCTGGCCCGTCGCAACCGTCGCCGTCCTCATCGAGGCCGGACTGGCCGTCGTACTGCTTCGGTCGGTGTACTTCGATGGGCGTCTCGCCCACGAGGTCGGCGGCTACCCCGCACCGTACGGCATCGAACTGGTCGGTGACGGCCTCTCGGCGCCCATCGTCGCGCTCGTCGCCGTCGTCTCGCTTGGCGTCCTCGCCTTCGCCCGTAGCGCCGGTCCGCGACGCAACAGCTTCTACAGCGCCTATCTCCTGTGTGTCGGCGGCCTGATGGGCATCTCCGTCACCGGCGACCTGTTCAACATGTTCGTCTTCCTCGAAATCACGGGCATCGCGACGTACGCACTCGTCGCCGCCGACCGCTCCGGTGAGTCCGCCATCGCGGCGCTGAAGTACCTACTGTTGGGAACGACCGGCGCCTCGCTGTTCCTCATCGGCGTCGGCTACGCGCTCATCGCGACGGGGACGCTCAACATGGTCGACCTCTCGGCGCAACTCGCCGAAATTTACGCCACCCCCGGCGGCTCTCGGGTGGTCCTCGCCTCGTTCGGCTTCATCGCCGTCGGACTCGGACTGAAAGCCGCCATCTTCCCGCTGCACACGTGGCAACCGGACGCCTACACCTACGCACCCGACACGGTGACAGTGTTCATCGCTGCGCTGGCCTCGACGGTGTACGCCTACGCGCTCGGCCGGGTCGTACTGACGGTGTTCACCGTCGACTTCTTCGATGCCGTCCCCATCGCACAGGACGGTTTGCTCGCGTTGGCGGCGGTGAGCATCCTCGCGGGCAGCGCCCTCGCGGCCGTCCAATCGGAGGTCAAGCGGATGTTCGCCTACTCCTCGGTCGCACAGTTCGGTCTCGTCGTCGCCGCCTTCGCGCTGGCGACGCCCGACTCCGTCCTCGGCGGCGTTATCCACCTCGTCGGTCACGCGCTGATGAAGGGCGGCCTCTTCGCCGCGGCCGCCATCCTCGCGGCCCGACACGGCGCCCGGACGGTCGACGACTACGCCCGCCTCGGCTACCGCTCGCCGGTCGTCGCGGCCGCGCTGGGGGTTCTCGGATTCGCTCTCGTCGGCGTTCCGCCCTCCATCGGCTTCCTCGGAAAGTGGTACGTCGCCCTGGGCGCGGTGCGTGCGGAAGCGTGGCCCATCGCGGTCGTCGTCTTCGTCAGTACGCTGTTCACGCTGGTGTACGTCGCTCGACTGCTCGAACGGCTGTACTTCGCGGACCCCGGTAGCGCAGCGACTCCGGTACCGGGTGAGGCCGTCGCCGACGGCGGCGACGAATCCGAAGAGGACCGAATCGACAGCCGCGCCCCCGAGGCCGTCTCGGTCGGCATGGTCGCGGTCGTCGTCCTCACCGCACTCGTCGTCGTCGCCCTCGGCTTCGCGACGAGTGGCTTCGAAACGCTTCTCGAACCCGTTCTCTCGGAGGTGTTCTCCCAATGACTGAAGTCGTAGACCCACGGCCCATCGCGGCCGTCCTGATATCCGTCGTCGGAACGTTCGCCATCCTCGCGGCGCATCGTCGCCCCAACGTCCGGGAGGGCGTGACGCTCGCCGTCGCGTTGGGGAAGTTCGGCATCATCGCGAGCATGCTTCCCGGCGTCCTCGCCGGCGACATCTACGTCTGGTCGCTGGGGTCGTTCGTCATCGACATCCCCTTCGAGTTGCGCGCGGACGCGCTGGGACTGCTGTTCGGAACGCTCGCGAGTCTGCTGTGGATAATCACGTCGCTGTACAGCATCGGTTACATGCGTGGACTGGACGAACACAGCCAGACGCGGTACTTCGCCTCGTTCGCGATGAGCCTCAGCGCCGCCGTCGGCATCGCCTTCTCTTCGAACCTGCTCGTGTTGTTCGTCTTCTACGAGGTGCTGACCGCGGCGACGTACCCGCTCGTCGCCCACGACGAGACCGAGGAAGCCCGCAAAGCCGGCCGGAAGTACCTCGCCTACACCTTCGGCGGCGGCGTCGCGGTACTGGCCGGGACGGCACTCGTCTACTGGATAGCCGGCACCGTCGCCTTCACGCCGGGTGGCATCGAGGCACTGGCGAGTGCCGACCCGACGCTGGCCCGCGGTGCGTTCGCCCTGCTGGCGGCCGGGTTCGGCGTCAAAGCCGGTCTCATGCCGCTGCACTCGTGGCTCCCCGACGCGATGGTCGCGCCGACGCCCGTCTCGGGACTGCTTCACGCCGTCGCCGTCGTCAAATCCGGCGTCTTCGGCATCTCACGGGTCGTCCTGGACGTGTACGGCCCCGAGACCGTCTCGACACTCGGCGTCGGCCTCGCGTTGGGGTCGGTCGCCGCCATCACGCTGGTGGCTGCGAGTGTCATCGCTCTCCGGAAGGACAACCTGAAGCGCAGACTGGCGTACTCGACGGTGAGCCAGCTGTCGTACATCGTCCTCGGACTGTCGATACTCCACCCCGATGCCATCACCGGCGGCCTGCTGCACATCCC
>JBMCDV010000046.1:0-8179 GCA_048618255.1 Natronomonas sp.
CGTTTAGATGGCGCAGGTCTCGGTGTACTCCACGTCGTGTATCGACTCGATTCCCCCCTCACCGTCGCCACAGATGGGACAGTCGGGCCGTTGCTCGATGGCGATTTCCTCGAAGGTCATGTCGCCGGCGTCGTAGAACAGCATCCGGCCATCGAGGGTCTCGCCGTACCCGAGGACGAGTTTGACGGCTTCGGTCGCCTGAATGCAGCCGACCGTTCCGGGGAGGACGCCGAGGACACCGGCCGTCGCACAGTCGGGGACGGTACCCGCCGGCGGCGCCTCGGGGAACAGACACCGGTAGCAGGGGCCGTCGTCGTTCGCCTCGAACGTCGTTATCTGGCCCTCAAAGCGGAGAATCGCACCGTGAGCGAACGGGACGCCCGCGAGCGTACACGCGTCGTTGACGAGATACCGCGTCGCGAAGTTGTCCGAACCGTCGACGACCACGTCGTAGGCCTCGAGTAGTCCCTCGATGTTGTCGACGGTGACGCGTGTCTCGTGGGTCTCGACGGTCACGTCGGGGTTCTGCCGTTCGACGAAATCGCGGGCGGAGTCTACTTTCGGGCGGCCGATGTCGGGGTCGCCGTGGATGACCTGTCGCTGGAGGTTCGACCGCTCGACGACGTCGTCGTCGGCGATGCCGAGGGTGCCCACGCCGGCGGCAGCGAGGTACTGGATAATCGGCGACCCGAGTCCGCCCGCACCGATACACAGCACGTTCGAATCGAGGAGCCTCTTCTGTCCCTCCGGCCCCACGTCGTCCATGATGATGTGTCGGGAGTAGCGGTCGAGTTGTTCGGCGTCCAACGAGAGGTCGGTCATACCCCGAATTACGGCCGGAAATATAAATCCCCGAGGGTGGGTGTACCGGCGGCGTATTCGTTACGCTGTTGCGGCGTAATTTGCTGGTAACGGCGCGCTGAGCGACCTTTGGACGGTTTTGCCAGAATCCCTTTTGGGTGATTTCCTGTAGGCTGAGGTACACCCCCATGAGTGGACAACAGAACGACGACGAAGCGACCAATTTCTCGCGACGAACGTTCATGAAGGCGTCCGGCGTCGCCGCCGCGGCGGGCGTCCTCGGCGCCTCCGCGAGCGGCACCGCGGCCGCAGACCACACCATCGACTCGGTCTTCCAGAACATCCGCGTCCGCGAGGCCCAGAAAGCGTGGGACCGCGGCTATCGTGGTCGCGCCGACCGCTCGCTGGCGCTGACCGACTCCGGCGCCGACGGCCGACACGCCGACCTCGGCCCGTGGAACGGCGTCACTGCGACGACGAACAACGACGACGAACTGGAACTCGAACGGGTGACTGACACCAAGAATGAGTCCCTTCCAGTCCTCGAAGTCGCGGAACAGCAGAAAGAGTCTTACTCGGGACAGAACGCCGGTGCCGGGGCGCTCGGCCTCAGCGAGACGTTCGGTCCGACCAATGTCAAGAAAAGCGAGTTCGAGGAGGCTCCGGATAGCAGCGACATGTTTCGGCTCCGGGCCACCATCGACTGGGAGCCGGGCACGCCCGAAGGAACCGAGGAACCGGGTGAGTGCGAACTCCGGGTTCTGAAAAACGGCGAGCAGATTGCCACGACCGGCGGCGGTCTCGAGGTCAACACCGAGAGCACGAAGACGGTCCTCGTCAACGGCTCCATCGAGTACACCGAAAGCGACGACTACTCCTTCGAGGTCGTCACCTGGCGGAGCGTCAACACCTACGATGTCACCGCCGAGTTCCAGCGTCTTGAGGAGGGAGATGATACCGAGACGCGCGAGGTTCGGATTACCGAAGATGTCGGACTTGAATCCGACGAACTGCTCCCCGATGCCGACGACGCCCCCCAACTCGTCGCCTGGCACAATCAGGACACTTCCTACGGGAACTTCGACGCGCCGCGGGACGCCAACGGCCACGGCACCCACGTCTCGGGCATCATGACCGGCTCGGGACGAGGTTCGACCGTCGCCTCGTCGACGACCGACTCGCCGAACGCGATTCTCGTCGCCGGCGATGTCCTCGAATACGAGGTCGACGCCGAGGCCGGCACGGGCGTCTTCGGCGCCGCCACCGGCGACGGTATCGAGGTCGTCATCGAAGGCCCCGAGGGCCGCCAACTCGCCCGTTCGGTCGGCGCCAACAGCACCTCCGAAATCTCGCTGGAGGCAAACATCACCCAGACACCGACCGTCCACGAGAGCAGCACCGCGACCTACACCGTCTACGTCCGGACAACGGAAGGAGAGGCCGCCGCGCCCGGCCGCGTCGAGGAGGTCGCAGTCGGCGCCTTCGAATCGTTCGAAGACACGAACGGCGAGGCCAACGCCGACGACGATTACGCCATCCACGCCGGCATCGCGCCGGGCAACAGCCTCGTCGCCGTCTCCGGACTCGGCGGCGGGACGAACAACCTCGCTCGAGCGGCCGACGACTTCACGAAGGCGTTCAACGTCCGTGCGGTCAACATGTCGTGGGGTGCCGTCGGCGGCGTTCCGTTCGGCATCCTCGGTGGCGTCGTCGACACGACGCCCGGAGATATCGAATCCATCACCGACGGCGGCATCCTGACTGTCGCCGCCGCGGGCAACGCCGCGACGCCGGCGAACGGCAACTCCTCGCCGGCGGTCGTCGAGGAGGCCATCAGCGTGGTCGCGACCGGCCCCCGGGACGGTATCGCCTCGTACTCATCCGGTGGTATCGGCGGCGTCGACGAGGACGGTACGCCACACGCCAAGCCCGACGTGACCGCGCCGGGCGGCCAGCTCACCCAACTGGACTGGGCGTCGCAGGCCGGCGACCCCGACTCCGACGAGGAGTTCGGCGACGTGCGCGACTACACCGGTAAGGGCGGCACCTCGATGGCGTCGCCGTCGGTGTGTGGAACCGCCGGACTGGTCGCACAGGCGATGGAGGAGGACGCCCCCGACAGCATTTCGCTGCCCGCCCCCGCCGACACGACCCGCGAGGACGTGATGCGCCTCAAGCAGGTCCTGTTGGCGACGGCTTCGACGACGGCGTTCACCGCGGCGCCGTATCACCGCGGGAAGGCGCCGGTCTACACTCACGCCGAACGGGACCCTTACGAGGGGTACGGCCGCGTGAACGTCGACGCGGCAATCGACGCCGTGACGCGCGAGTTGCTCCCGGGTGCCGCCGAGGGCTCGGTCGAGGAGACCTACGAGGAGACCGTCGGTCTCGATGTCCCCGAGGATTCCCGTGCGGTTGGTGGCTACGTCACCGCCCGCGGCGGCACCCTCGACGTGTCCCTCTCGTTCAGCCGCTACGCCGGCGGCAACGCGGGGATGGCGAAGGGCGACCCCCACATCGACCTGTTCGTCTACGACGCCGAGACCCCCGCGGCCAACGGCGAACCCAACGTCGTCGCCAGCGTCGAGGGCGTCGACGGCACCGGGTCGGTCTCCGTCGACGTGCCGACCGCCGAGGCCGGCGCCGACGAACCCAACGAACGGACCTACTACGTCGTCGCGAAACTCGTCAACGTCCCCGGCGTCGTCAACGGCTACGACGTGCAGGCGTACTTCGACCTCACTCTCGATTTCGACGCGAGTGGGATTCCACAGGAGACGTTCGCTGCCGACGGCTCTCGCGAGGTCGACGCGCAGGTCACGCCCGGCGGCCGCGCCAACCGCGTCAAACTGACCGTCTCGGAGCTCGACGACGACGCGGTCATCTACGACCGGATTCCGGAGAACTGGGACTTCCTCGAGGAGTTCGGTGACGGCACCGAAACCACGCGAGACGGCGAGCGCGTCGTCGAGTTCCGCGAGGTCTCGGTGGACGAAATCGACGGTGACGGGACCGACGACGGCCCCGTGACGTTCACCTACTTCGTCGAATCGCCGGACGCCGCTGAGGAGACGAACCGGTACACCTTCGGTCCGGCTATCGCCGAACTGGACGCCGACGCCGACTACGAGAACGAAGCCGCCGACTTCGCTGGCACCGACGAGACGGTCGCCGTCGGCGCCAGTCTCTGACCTCGGACTCCGTCTTTCCGACTACGCTTCCCGGTGCGGTCGCTTTTCGACTCGATTTCGACTCGAAAACGAACGCGCACCGCCCGTGAGACTGTTCAGTACTCGGCTTCGTCCTGACCCTGACGGAGCATCAATACGATGAGAGCGATGGGAGAGAGGAACGCGAGAACGAGCGCGACGCCGTACAGCGCCAACACGTCGGTATCGGTGGCTCCGCCGCTGCCGCCGTTTTCGCCGTCTCCTCCCTCGTCATCGCTGCCACCGTTTTCGCCGTTTTCGCCGTCTCCTCCCTCGCCATCGTTGCCGCTGTCTCCACCGTCGTCACCATCGTCGCCGTCGGCCATTCCCATCTCGCCTTCGGTGATGTCGGGGGCACCCTCGCCGCTGCCGACCGCGACGGCACCTTTCATTCCCTGTCCTTCGTGGGGTTCACAGACGTACGTCGAGATGCCGTCGCTCTCGTAGGTGACCGTGTAGGTCGTTCCGGTCTCTTCGGCGAGTTCGCTGCCGTATCGCTCGCCGGACTCCTTTTCGACCACGTTGTGGTACCCCTGGTCCCACTCGAAGACGACGGTCGTCCCGGGGTCGACGTGGATCGCCGGCGGGTCGAAGACGAGGTCGCCGCCGGGGCCGACGATGACGCGGACCTCGTCCTCGCCGGTTCTGTCGACGGTCTCATCGAAGTTCGGCACGTCGTCGAACCACCCGCCGTAGTCGAACTCCTCCTGTGCGTGCGCTCCCGTCGCCGAGGCCGACGCGGCGGCTGCGGCCGTCGTGCCAGCGGTGACCCGGACGAAGTCCCGTCGGCTCACGCCACCCGTGTCGTTCGTGGACATCCTTGTCGGCGCATGTCGGGCGCGTTATATGAGGATTGTCACTTCGACTGTTCACTCCGATTCGAAGTCCAAGGCAGCGGAGTTGATACAGAACCGCTTGCCGGTCGGCTCGGGTCCATCATCGAAGACGTGGCCGAGATGGCCCTCACAGCCGGCACAGACGACCTCGGTTCGGACCATCCCGTGGCTGCGGTCTTCGCGCAACTCGACGGCGCCGTCCTCGGCGTCGTAGAAGGAGGGCCACCCCGAGTTCGAGTCGAACTTCGTCTCCGAGTCGAACAGGACGGCGCCACAGCCCGCACAGCAGTAGTTGCCGTCGTCGTCCTTGCCGAGGTACTCGCCGGTGAACTTCGGTTCGGTGGCTCGCTCGCGGAGGATTCGGTACTCCTCCTCGGTCAGCACCTCGCGCCACTCCTCGTCGGTTTGGGGAATCTCGTCGGCCATACCTGGCCTTGGGGAGCCAACGGCTTCGGACTTCCGGCGGCCGAACGGCTCGACGCCGCAAGGACAAAGAGGGCTCCGGCGGTGGCTGAAGGTATGCGAGACGAAGCGGCGATTCGAGAGCGGATTGCGGAACTTGAGGCCCAGTACGATGACTACGACCCGCCATCCTCGGAGTTCGAGGACACCGCCGAGGTCGCCATCCTCCGGGCAATCGAGGAACTGGAATGGGTTCTAGAGGAGTACGACGAGTCGGCCGGATTCACCACCTCCTGACCGCGAGGGAAGGCTTAACGGACGGCCCAGCGTACTGTTGCGTATGACGCTTCTACAGCGCGTAGTCGTCCCGGTCGCGACCGAAGACGACGCGGCCGAGACGTGTGCGGCGCTTTCACCGTATCTCGACGAAATCGAGCAGGTCCTCGCAGTCCACGTCATCGAGAAGGCCGGCGGCGGCATCGACAAGGCGCCGCTGGCAAAGCGACAGGAAGACGCCGAGGCGATTCTCGACGTGGTCGAAGACGCCCTCGGCGACGACGTTTCCGTCGAGCGGGAAACGGCGTACGGAACCGACGTCGTCGAGACGCTGTTGACGGAGGCGAACGGACACGACGCGACGGCTATCACCTTCGTCGCCCGCGACGGGAGCCGACTCGTCCAACTGCTGTCGGGCGATAGGTCGATTCGACTCGTCACCGAGGCAACGCTGCCGGTCATCGCGCTGCCGAACGAGTGAGACACCCGCCGTGATTTCGACCGACGAGCGGGCGGACGGTTCGGGGGGACCGACGGTGATGGTCGCGCTGTCGAATCCGCGAACCGAGTCGGCGCTGGTCTCGATTGCGGCGGCGGTGGCGAAACACCGCGACGGGAGAGTCCTCGCGATGCACATCGTTCAGGTGCCGGACCAGACGGCGCTGTCGGTCGCCGCCCAGAACCGCGAGCGAATCGACGCCGAGTCGGCAGAATTGCTCGCGGCGGCGGAGGCCGACGCCGAAGCCGCCGGCGTCCCCGTCGAGACGAAGACGGTGCTTTCCCACCGCGGCCTCGCAGAGGTGTTCGACGCCGCACGAACCAACGACGCCGACACCGTCGTGATGGGGTACAGCGGCGCCCGCTTCGGCGGCCGGGCCGAAGGCATCGTCGAGGAGTTGGCCCACGACCTCCCGTGTGATTTCCTCGTCTTCGACGGCGAGGCGTTCGACCCCTCGCGGGTGTTGGTTCCGACCGCAGGCGGCTACTCCTCGGAGCTATCGGCGGCCGTCGCCCGTGCGCTCCGGGAGACGGTCGGCGCCGAGGTGTCGCTTTTGTACGTCGCCGAGGATGGCGACAAAGAGGCCGGGCGAGCGTTCCTCACCGAGTGGGCTACGGACCACGGGCTCGCCGACGCCGAGTTGCTCGTCGACACCGGGGACGTGGAGGCCGCAATCGAAAAGGCGGCGGCCTCTCGGACGCTCGTCGTCGTCGGCGCGACCGAACGGGGGTTGCTGTCGCGGGTCGTCGGCGGGTCGCTCGCGCTGTCGGTACTCGAGGACATCGAGACGCCGGTACTGCTCGCCGAGCAGCCGTCCTCGCGGTCGCTTCGGGAACGGCTGTTTCGGCGTCGGTAGCGATAGCCCTTGATAAACCACGGCCGAAAATCGGAGATACACTAAAGACGATTGCGTGGCACGGTCCGGCACACCACGATGTCAGCCGACGAATACAAACTGATAGACGAACAGGTCGGGCTCTGGGGCGCGGTCGCGCTTCTGGTCGGGACAGCGCTGGGCATGAGCATCTTCATCGTCCCGACGCAGATGGCTGCGGCGGCCGGCCCGAGTATCACCGTCGCGATTCTCGTCTCCATCGTTCCGATGGTGCTCGGGGTACTGTTGCTGTTACAACTCGGCGGTGCGATTCCGGTCGCCGGCGGTATCTACGTCTACGGCTCGCGGCTGGTCGGTCCGTTCTGGGGGATGCTCGGCGTCTCGGTGCCCGTCCTCGCCGTGTGGTCGTATCTCCTCTTTGCCGCCGTCGGCTTCTCGGATTACCTCAACGACTTACTGGAGACGCTCGGTATGGGGTCGGTCCCCACCGTCGCCGCGGTGTGGGGACTGCTCGGCCTGTTTCTCGTGTTGAACTACGTCGGCGTCCAAATCGTTACGAAGGTCCAAATCGCGTTCGTCATCGCGCTCATCCTCGGGATGGTCGCCTTCGTCGTCAGCGGGATTCCGCACGTCGAAACCGCGAACTACACGCCGCTGTTCCCCTCCGGCGAGGGCCAACCGTTCGCCGACAGTTTCGCGCCGTTCCTGTTGGCCGTCGTCACACTGTACATCCCCTTCCAGGGGTTCGGCATGATAATCGAAATCGGCGAGGAACTCGAGAATCCCGTCGAGAACATCCCACGCGTCCTCGCCATCGGGATGGCCATCGTGACCGTGTTGTCGATAGCCATCGTGTTCACGCTCATCGGCGCGATTCCGCTGGAGAACGTGACCGTCTCGGGGCAACTCGGCGGCGAACCCGTCGAGGGCGGCCTCGCCGCGGTCGCGACGGGCGTCCTCCCGACGCCGATACTGCTGGTCGTCGGCGTCTCGGCGCTAATCGCCGCCGCGACGACCGTCAACACGCTGTTTACCTCCTACTCACGAACCGTGATGCGGGCGGCCCGCGACGAGGTCGTCCCCGACGTGTTCGCGTCGGTCCACGACGACTACAACACGCCCCACCGCGCCATCCTGCTGTTCGGCATCCCACCGCTGCTTGCGGCACCGTTCGTCGGCCAACTCGACGCCATCACGCCGCCGGACGTACTCGATTGGCTCGTCGTCGTCGTCGTCACCGGAATCTTCATCGCCTTCGCAATCGGCGGCGTCGCGCTGTGGAACCTCCCGAAGGTGTTCCCCCAGCGCTACGAGTACTCCA
>JBMCDV010000047.1:0-8056 GCA_048618255.1 Natronomonas sp.
TGCCCGGTGGCGACAAGCCCACCAAGAAGACGGACCTCAAGTACCGCTGCAGCGACTGTGGCAAGGCCCACCTCCGTGAGGGATGGCGCGCCGGTCGACTCACCTTCCAGGAGTAAACGATGGCAGGAAACTTCTTCCGCGTCCAATGTGGGGACTGTGAGAACGAACAGATAGTCTTCGGTAAGGCCGCAAGCACCGTCGCGTGTGCGGTGTGTGGCTCGACGCTCGCGACGCCGACCGGCGGCGAAGCCGACATCCACGGCGAGGTCGTCGAGACCGTCGAAGCGCGGTAGACGACAACCGGCGGGCGAACGGTGCTTTTATTCTCGTCAGACGGGTAGCGGAGGGTATGAAATACAGTGGCTGGCCTACGCCGGGAGAACTCGTCGTCGGACGCGTCGACGAGATCGAGGATTTCGGCGTGTTCGTCGACCTCGAAGAGTACGAAGACAAACGGGGGCTGGTCCACGTCAGCGAGGTCGCTTCCGGGTGGATCAAGAACGTCCGCGACCACGTCAACGAGGACCAGATGGTCGTCTGTAAGGTCCTGGAGGTCGACGAGGACGCCCAACAGGTCGACCTCTCCATCAAGGACGTCAACGACCACCAGCGCTCCGAGAAGGTCCAGGAGTGGAAGAGCGAACAGAAGGCTGACAAGTGGATGGAGCTGGCCTTCGGCGAGGACGTCGAAGACGAGACGTTCCGCGACATCGCCAACGAACTCATCGACGCACACGGCTCGCTGTACGCCGGCTTCGAACAGGCCGCCATCCACGGTCCGGAGGCGCTCGAGGGCACCGACCTCTCCGACGAGGATGTCGAGGCCATCGTCGAGACGGCCCGCGAGAACGTCTCCGTCCCCTACGTCACCGTCACGGGCTACGTCGACCTCGAATCCCCCAGTACCGACGGCGTCGAGGACGTTCGCGAGGCGCTAAAAGCCGCCGAGGGCAACGGTGAAGTCCCTGACGAGGTCGAACTCGATGTGACCTACGTCGGTGCGCCGGAGTACCGAATCAAGGTGAAGGCGCCGAACTACAAGACCGCCGAGACCCAACTGGAGGAAAGCGCAGCGCGGGCCAGCGAGGCCATCGAGGCCGTCGGCGGCACCGGGGAGTTCCACCGCGAGCGCCGCACCGACGAGGAGTAGATGAAATCGGACATCCGGGTGTGTTCGGCGTGGGAGACCGAACACGACCGACCGGTGTACACGCTCGGAGAGACGTGTCCGAAGTGTGACGCCGACGCCGAAAACAGCGCGCCGGCCCCGTTCTCGCCGGAGGACCCCTACGGGGAGTACCGGCGACGGGCGCGGCGCCGACGTTCCTGACACGGGCGACTATCGCCGCGTTCTTAAGTCGGTGGACCGCCAGTGAGTCGCATGGACGAGTTCGATATCGAGCGACCTGCCGACCCTGATCTGGACGACCCGGTGTTGATAGAGGGATTGCCGGGCGTCGGCCACGTCGGCAAACTCGCCGCCGAACACCTACTCGAGGAGTTCGACGCCGAGCTGGTGCGTCGGGTGTACTCCGAGCACTTCCCGCCGCAAGTGACCGTCGAGGACGGCAAGACGACGCTGGCGTGTGCGGAGGTCCACGCCATCCGCGATGCCGGCCACGACATGTTGGTGTTGACCGGCGACCACCAGGCCGGCGACGGCCCCGGCCACTACCGTCTCGCCGACGCCTTCCTCGACGTGGCGGCGGCCTTCGAGGTCGACCGCATCTTCGCGTTGGGCGGCGTCCCGACCGGCGAGTTGGTCGACGAACCGGACGTGGTTGGGGCGGCGACGACCGACGAGTTCATCGAAGAGCTCGAAGACGTCGGCGTCGAGTTCCGCGAGGACGAACCCGCCGGCGGTATCGTCGGTATCTCCGGGCTTCTCCTCGGGTTGGGCGACCGCCGCGGCTACGCGGCCGCCTGCTTGATGGGCGAGACGAGCGGCTATCTCGTCGACCCAAAGAGTGCACGTGCAGTGTTGGAAGTTCTGCAGGAGGCCGTCGGCTTCGACATCGGTTATGACTCCCTCGAAGAACGCGCCGAGGAGATGGAAGAGGTCGTAAAGCGCATCCGGCAGATGGAACAGGGCGCTGCCCCGAGCGACGAGGACCTCCGGTACATCGGTTGATTCGTCGTCGCGATTACTGCACGATTTGCCGAATCCCAACACGCTCTTATGGTATTCCCCCCTAGGGTGGGTGTGGTCGTCGAATCGCTACTCGGATTGCCGCGATGGCTTCTCCTCGGCGTGTCCGTCGGTGCGCTCGTGAGCCTCGCCGTCGCGGCGACGTTCGTCGTCGCCTCGCGGGTGTTCCCGGACGGCAACGAGAGCCGGTCGACGTGGCCCTCCAGTGAGGGCCGCCGTCGCGCCGAAATTCGACGCTATCTCGACGCTATCGGCGAGCGCTTCGCCGAAGACGGGCGTGCCCACGGTGAATCGGTCGCCTTCTACCTCCCCCACCGGGACGTGGCCGTCACGTTCGACGCACGCACGTTCTACGCTCTGGAACACACCCCGACGTACGCCATCCTCATGGAACACGAAATGCCCGGTATCGCACTCGGCACCCGATTGCCGTTCGAGACGCCCGACGTGGATTTCGGCGACACCGGCCGCCGTTCCGGACGCCGCTCAAGCCGCTCGAACCGGAGCGTCGACCCGGCGGAGACTGCTTACGCCGTTCTCGGCCTCCCGAGCGGGGCCAGCGAGGACGCGGTCCAGCAAGCCTATCGCCGCCGCGTCAAGGAAGTCCACCCCGACCAGGGCGGTGACGAGGCCGAGTTCAAACGAGTCCGTGAGGCGTACGACACCGCCAAGCAACACGCCTCGTCGTGACCCGCGTTCCCATCACGGAGACGGTCGTCGACCAACTCCGCGAGGTGCTCGACTCGGGTCGGCTGGACGCCCCACACAACTGGATGGCCGCGCAGTTCGCCGCACAGGACCTCGGCCACGAGGAACTGGCGACGTTCATCTACGAAGCCGACGCGGCGACGTACTACGAGGCCGTCGAACAAGCACAGAACGACACGCAGTAACGTTCTACACGTCGTCGACTTCGTAGGCCAACCCGGCGTCACGAAGCGCGTCGGTGACTCGTCCCGCGAGGTCGGTGGTGGCGACGAGGGCCACGTCGAGGCCACGACCTGCGGCGTCGGCGGCGACTTCGCCGGCAGCGAACGTCACGTCGGCGTCGACGCCGGAATCCCGGAGGGCGGCGACGGCCTCGACGCCGGCGGCGGCGACCACGTCAGCGGCGTCGGCGGCCGCTCGAAGCGACTCCGAGCCCGCCGGGGTTCCCGACCGGATGGGTGCGACCTGAAACACCGTCACTTCGCCGGGTTCGAGGTCGATGATGCCGGCGAAGCCGGTGACGCCGACGACTTCGCCCTCACTCGCGTCAGTCGTGGCGACGCCAGTAGCGGGACCTTCCTCGCCGGGAGCGGCGTGGAGGAGACCGTCCTGGATGAAAAGCGACACCGCGTCACCCGATTCGATGTCGGCCGTCGCGAGGGCGGCGTCCTCCTGCATACTCCCGAGGACGTCTTCAGTGACGTGGTCGGCGAAGCGGCGCACGTCGGAGGCCTGTTGGAACAGCCAGTCGACGCCCTGCTTGGTGACGCGGTACCGCGAGCGGGCCTCCTTATCCACGAATCCTTCGTCGACGAGTTCGCGGATGTACTCCGAGACGGCCTGACTCGTCACGCCGACGGCGTCTGCGATTTCCCCCTGATTGACCGCCGGCTGGCGGTCCGCTATCTCGACGAGGACGCGGAACTTCGTCGCCGAGCGCTTGTTGTCGAGGACATCGACCATACCGGTCCCTCGTGACGATTATTTATAAACCCCAGCGACACCCCCGCCAGCGCTTTGCCGCCGCCGACCGTACGACCGACATGGAGTTCGAGCCGTGTGACAGAGCGGCGTATCTGCCGGCCGCCGACGCGCTCGTCTGTGCGGATCTCCACGTCGGCCGCGCCGCCACTTCGAACGTCGAATGGGGGCTCGGAGAACACGCACACGCGACTCTCCTCGAGCGGTTCGAGGCGCTCCTCGAGCAGTTCGCGCCGTCGCAAACTGTCATAGCCGGCGACGTACTCCACGCCTTCGATAGCCTCCCGCGAGGCGCCGCCGAGACGGTTCGGGAACTCCAGCGCGTCGCGGAGGCGGCCGAGACTCGACTCGTCGCCACGCCGGGGAACCACGACACGATGCTCGAGGAACTGTGGGACGGCCCGACAGCCGAGGAGTACCGCCTCGGCGGCAGTGTCGTCACCCACGGTCACGAACGACCGGAAACGGATGCCGACTGCTACGTCGTCGGCCACGACCACCCCACCATCGAAATCGAGGGCCAACGTCGGCCCTGTTACTTGTACGGTCCCGAGCAGTACGGCGATGCGGACGTGTTGATGCTGCCCTCGTTCAGTCGGTTGCCGGCCGGCGTCGCCGTCAACGGAATGACCGCCAGTGAGTTCCAGTCGCCGCTCGTCACCGACGCCGACGGGCTCCGACCCGTCGTCCGCGACGAAGACGCTGACGAGACCCACGAGTTCCCACGGCTTGGGGAGTTCCGCCGACTGCTGTAATCAGTCCCCGTCCGCGAGGACGGCGTCTGCAGCCCGCTTTCCGCTCTCGAGTGCGCCCTGAATCGACGACCACTGCGTGTAGTCGCCGGCGAGATACACCGGTCCCTCGGGGGCATCGACGGCGGGAAGCGACGAGCGGAACCCCGGTGGTTGGGCGAACTGCGCGAACTCGATTCGGTCGACTGCGACGGCTTCGAGTTCGCCGAAGTGGTTCTCGGGGTACCACGAATCGAGCGCCCCTTGGACCGACTCGACGAGTTCTTCGTCGTCTCCGTCCTGTTCGCCGAGGAACGTCGCGCTGAGGAGGTCACGGCCCTCGGGTGCGTACTCCGGGGCGGCGGCGGACATCGGTGCGACCGTGTTCGGTCGGTCGTCGTCGGCGTTGAGCAGGATGCGTGACCCGGTGTCCAGCGTCTGGTGGTCCGGCACCGAACAGTGGACGGTGACGCAAGCTTTCGCCTCCGTCGGGGTCTCGATGCTCGTCAACTCGCCGGCCGATTTCGGGTCCGTGGCGACGACGACGGCGTCCGGGTTTCGGGTTTCGCTGCCGGCCTCGATGCGTACGTCGCCGCCGTCGATTCCTGTCACTTCGGTTCCCGTCTCGACGGTCGCACCCGCAGCTTCGGCTCGCTGGCGGAGTTGGGCCGGTATCGCACCCATCCCAGCCGCGGGAACGACTGTCTCGCCTTCCGAGAGCGCTTTGAACGTGTACTCGAAGACGTGACTCGACGTCGACAGCGAGCGGTCCAGCGTGATACCGCCGTAGAACGGTGCCGCGAAGTTCTCGACGAACGCCTTCGAGAAGCCCTGCGCTGCGAGATACTCCCGTATCGAGGTGTCGTCGCCGTCGAACAGCGTCTCCCAGTCACGACGCTTCAATTCCCGCTGGAGGCGAAACAGGCGGAGTTTGTCGCCCGTCCGAACGTCGCGGTTCAACAGCGTCGGCACCGCCGCGCTCGGTTGGCCGAGCGGGTCCGACAGCGTCGAACGGTGGTTCGGCCGGGCGATGGTCGCCCCGCGAGCGAATCGCCGAACGTCGAGGCCATCGAGGTCGAGTTCCCGGCGGGCGGCGGGGTAGGCGGAGAACAGCACCTGAAAGCCGCGGTCTAGTGTGAATCCGTCGACGGTCCGCGAGCGGACGCGGCCGCCGACTTCCTCGCGCTCCTCGTACAGTTCGACTTCGGCACCCGCCTCCGCGAGGCGCCGGGCCGCGACCAGTCCGGCGAGTCCGCCACCGGCGACGACGACGTGCATACCTCCGGGTTCGGCCGGCCACCTCAAACGCCTTTCCGTCCGGACGGCGCGAGCGAGGTCGGTGCCGCCTGACCGGGAAGGACAGGGCTTTGCCACCGCCGTCCCAACTTCGCGTATGACGAGTTTCGAGGGCTTTCGCTGTACCGACTGCGGTGAGACGGCCGACGACGAGGCCCCGACCCGATGCCCCGAGTGCGGTGGGACGCCCGATGCGACGTACGACTACGACGCCGACGAACCGAGTCGGGATACACTCACGGACCGCTCCGGTGCGTGGGCGGCCCGCGAGCTGTTCCCGTTCGTCCCAGAGGGGATGGGTGAGGGAGCGACGCCGCTGGTCGAGGCACCACGGCTGGCCGAGGAGTTGGGCGTCGAATCCGTCTACATCAAAAACGAGGCACACAACCCGACGGGGACGGTGACCGACCGCGGCCTCGCCGTCGTCGCCGAGGCCTCCCGCCGGGCCGACGCCGACACGCTCGCCTTGCCGACGACGGGCAACGGCGGACAGTCGGCGGCCGCCTACGCGGCCCGCGCCGGCCTGCTCTCCCGTGTGTTCGTCCCGAGTCGTGCGAACTTCATCAACAAGGCGATGATAAACGTCCACGGCGGTGACATGCGCGTCGTCGAGGGGCGCTTCGACGACGCCCGCGAGACCTACGAGCGCGAACGCGAGGAACTACCCGCGGCCGACGAAGAGGAGTGGTTCCCCGCCGCCGCCTTCGACTCGCCGTTCCGCCACGAGGGGATGAAATCGATATATCACGAACTCGTCGCGGACCTCGGATGGAGCGTCCCCGATGCCGTCGTCGTGCCGGTCGGCCACGGCGCGACCGTCTCTGGGCTCTGGAAGGGCGCCCGGGAGTTCGACAAACTCGACCTCGTCGACGGTACGCCCCGTCTGTACGCAGCCCAACCGGACGGCTGTGCGCCCGTCGTCGAGGCCGTCGAAAGCGGCGAGGACCCCGAGCCGTGGGAGTACCCCGACACCGTCGTCGGCAGTCTCGAAGTGCCCGACCCCGCCGGCGGACTGCCCGCTGTCGAGGCCGTCAGAGCCAGCGACGGGTCGGGCGTCGCCGTCGACGACGAGGACCTCCTCGACAGCGCGGCGACGGTCGCCCAACACGAGGGACTGGAGGTCAGCGTCGCCTGCGGAGCGGCCGCCGCGGGGGCGTGGGACCTCGCCGACGACGGCGCCTTCGACTCCGACGACACCGTCGTCCTCCTCAACACGGGAACCGGAAACAAGGACGCCGACATCGTCCGCAGTCGGCTGATGGGCCGGGGGATGTGACGGCTGCGGTCGGAACCGGCGGCCCCCACCGCGCGAACGAAAGCGAATAAAAACGACAACCGACTACCGACCTACTACGTGACCGAACCGCTGTTGATTCTCGGAGTGCTCATCGCCTGTTTCGTCGCCTACAACATCGGCGGCGCGACGACCGGTCCAGCGTTCGGTCCGGCGGTGGGAGCCGGTGTCATCGGGAAGACCGCCGCGGCGGTCCTGATGTCGACGTTCTTCTTCGTCGGGGCGTGGACCATCGGGCGTCGGGTCGTCGACACGCTCGGAACTGGATTGGTCGAAGACCCAGCCCTCTTTACGCTGCCCGTCAGCATCGTCGTCCTGTTCTTCATCGGCGGGGCGTTGCTCGTCGGTAACCTCTCGGGGGCGCCCGCCTCGACTTCGATGACGGCCGTCGGTGCCATCGCCGGCGTCGCCCTGGCTCGGGACGCTCTCGCCTGGGCCGTCGTCGGCGAGATTCTAGCGTGGTGGCTCGTCTCACCGGTCATCGGGTTCTGGGTGTCCGTCATGATCGGGCGGTATCTCTACCCCCGTCTGGACCGAATCGTCGCCGTCGAGAACAGCGAGGGAGCGCTCGTGGCGCTCGGTCGAACCGGCCCGATACCGTATCCGGTTCCGGGACCGAACACGTCGAGGCGTGAACTGTTCGGCGCCGCGGTCGTCGTCGGTATCGGCTGTCTGATGGCGTTCAGTTCCGGCACCAGCAACATCGCCAACGCCATCGCGCCTCTCGTCGGCAGCGGTCGCCTCGAAATGAACACCGGCATCATCGTCGGGTCCGTCGCCGTCACCGTCGGTACGCTCACCATCGCCCGGCGAACGATGGAGACGCTCGGCAACGACATCACCGACCTCCCGCTGACGGCCGCTATCGTCGTCGCGGTCGTCGCCTCGAGTATCGTG
>JBMCDV010000048.1:0-8043 GCA_048618255.1 Natronomonas sp.
GTTCCCCACCGCTCGACGGCGTCGGCGATGGCATCCCCGTCGAGTTCCTGGTCGAGGTATTTCGTGGTGTGGCTCCCGGAGACGAACGCCTCGTCGTCCAGCATGAGCCGGTGGAACGGAATCGTCGTCGCGACGCCCCCGACGTCGAAGTGTTCGAGGGCTCGCTTCGACCGCGCGAGACAGCGCTCGCGGTCCTCGGCGTGGACGATGAGTTTCGCTATCATCGAATCGTAGTCGCCGCCGATTTCGTCGCCCTGGGCGACCGCATCGTCCAGTCGGACGCCGATGCTGGTCGGCGGGTCGTACGTCGCCAGGACACCCGGTGTCGGGGCGAACTCCTCGGCCGGGTTCTCCGCGTTGATGCGGAACTCGATGGCGTGGCCGTCGATGTCGACGTCGTCCTGTGTGAAGGACAACGCTTCGCCGGCGGCGACGCGCAACTGCCACCGAACCAGGTCGATGCCGGTCACCTCCTCGGTGGCCGTGTGTTCGACCTGGATGCGGGTGTTGACCTCCATGAAGTAGAACTCGCCATCTTCGACGAGGAACTCGACGGTACCGGCGTTCGTGTAGCCGGCCTCGCGGACGCCCTGGCGGGCGGCCTCACCGATCTCCGCCCGAAGGTCGGCATCGAGGGCGGGGCTGGGGGCCTCCTCGATGACCTTCTGGTGGCGGCGCTGCAGCGAGCAGTCGCGCTCGCCGAGATGCCGGACGTTGCCGTGTTCGTCGGCGATGATTTGCACCTCGATGTGTTTGGGCGCTTCGAGGTACTTCTCGACGTACACGGAATCGTTGTCGAAGTAGGCCTCGCCCTCGCGTTTGGCGCTTTCGAGGGCATCGTCGACTTCCTCGGCGCTTCGGACGATCTTCATGCCGCGGCCGCCGCCGCCGCCCTCGGCCTTGATGGCGAGGGGATAGCCGTACTCCTCGCCCAGCTCTCGGACCGCCTCGGCGCTGTCGACCGGGTCGGTCGTACCCGGGACGACGGGCACGCCGGCCTCCTGCATGACGGTCCGGGCCTTCGTCTTCTCGCCGAGGGTCTCCATGGCGTCGCTGGGAGGGCCGACCCAGGTGACGTCGTCGTTCGCTTCGACCCGGCGGGCGAACTCGGCGTTCTCCGCGAGGAAGCCGTAGCCGGGGTGGATGGCGTCGGCGCCGGCTCGCTGGGCCGTCTCGATAATCGTCTCCTGGTCGAGATACGATTCGCTGGCCGGCGCCGGCCCGACGTTGTAGGCCTCGTCTGCGTAGTCGACGTGGCCGGCGTTGCGGTCGGCGTCACTGTAGACGGCGACGGTGTCGATTCCGAGTTCCTCACAGGCGGCCATCACGCGGACCGCTATTTCGCCGCGATTCGCGACGAGTACTCTCTCGAACATGGTCAGTAGGATTTCGGGAAGCCGAGCTGCTGGCTGATGTGGTTGTAGGCCATTTGCTGGGAGACCGGCGCCAGTCGCGTGAGGTTGATTTCCCGCCACCAGCGCTCGACGTCGTACTCCTTGGCGTAGCCCCAGCCGCCGAATGCCTGCATCGACTGCTTGACCGCCTCGATGCCGGCGTTGACGGCCGTCGCCTTCGCGACGTTGGTCTCGTAGCCGCAGTCCTCGCCCTGGTCGTAGAGCCAGGCAGCCTTCTCGCGCATGAGCGTCGCCGTCTCCATCTCCGCGTAGGCTTGCGTGATGGGGAAGGAGACGCCCTGATGGCTACCGATAGGTGCGTCGAACACCTCGCGGTCGTTGGTGTACTCGATGGCGGTGTCGGCCGCGAGTTTGCCGATGCCGGTTCCGGCGGCGGCGAAGCCGATTCGCTCGGGGTTGAGCATGTCGACCAGCGGCCACCACCCCTCGTCTTCCTCGCCCAGCAGGTTCTCCTCGGGGACCCGAACGTCCTCGATGAAGACCTCACAGGACTTCGAGTAGTTGATGCCGTGTTTGGGAATGGGCGAAACGTCGATACCGGGGTCGTCCATGTCGACGATGAACAGGCTGATACCGTCGACGCCGCGGTCGACCTCCGCTCGGGGTGTCGTCCGCGTGACGAGAATCATGTTGTCGGCCCGGTCGGAGAAGGTAATCCACGCCTTGTTCCCGTTGAGGACGTACTCGTCGCCGTCCTGCGACGCCGTCGCAGGGCTCGCCGAGGTCTGCTCGGCGGTGTCCTTCTCGGCGCGGGTCGCGACGTTGAGCGTGTTCGTGCCGGCCTCGGGTTCGGTGATGCCGATAGAGAAGTTCCGGTCGCCGGCCGCGATATCCGGCAGGTACCGCTCCTTCTGTTCGTCGGTGCCGTGGTCGCGGATGCCGACGGCGGCCATGCCGGCGGTCAACACCAGATACCACGTGCCGGCCATGCCACACCCCTCGGCACACAGCGTCTCCATGGCTAGGCCCATCTCCTGCATGCCCATGCCGGCGCCCCCGTACTCCTCGGGCACCAGCAGGCCGTGGAAGCCTGCCTTTCCGAGTTCGTCCCAGAACTCCTGGGCGAACTCGCCGTCTTCCTCTTTCTTCCGCCAGTACTCCGGTCCGTACTCGCCCGCGATGTCCTCTGCGGTCGAGCGAATCATCGAACGCTCCTGTGTGGTTTCGAAATTCATGGGTTCGTCTTGTAGTGATAAACAGCGAATGTAGTGATAAACAGCGAACAGCGGTTCGACGGCGATGGCCCTCGTGCCACCTCCGCCGGGGGACGCTCAGGCGTTCACCTCGGCCTCAGCTTCGGCCTCGTCTTGCAGTTCGGTCCGCCGAATCTTCCCGGTCACCGTCTTGGGCAGTTCCTCGACGAACTCTATCTCCCGCGGGTACTCGTGGGCGGACAGTTCCTCCTTGACGTGGTTCTTGATCGTCTCCTTCAGGTCCTCGGAGGGCGTAGTGCCCTCACTGGGGACGACGTAGGCCTTGACGATGTTGCCCCGTTCGGGGTGCGGTTTGGGGACGACAGCGGTTTCGGCGACGGCCTCGTGTTCGCCGAGCGAACTCTCGACCTCGAAGGGACCGATGCGGTAACCGGAGGAGAGGATCACGTCGTCGGCGCGCCCCTCGAACCAGAAGTAACCGTCCTCGTCTTTGTGTGCGAGGTCACCGGAGAGATACCACTCCCCGTCCGGGCCGTCGATGAAGCAGTCGGCGGTCTTCTCGGGCTTCTGCCAGTACTCGGCGAAGAAACAGGGGTACTCGCCTCGTTCGGCGATCTCGCCGGTCTCACCCGCTTCGAGCACCTCGCCCGTCTCCGGGTCGACGATGTCGGCCTCGATGCCCGGGAGGGGTTTGCCCATCGAGCCTGGGCGGAGCTCCATCGTCGGGTAGTTGTTGATGATCATGTTGCCCGTCTCGGTCTGACCGTATGTGTCGAGGATGGTGACTCCCAAGGACTCCTCGCCCCACTCGACGACGCCCGCAGAGAGGGGTTCGCCGATTGACAGCGCGTGTCGGAGGTCGAGGTCGACGCCCTCGAGGACCTCCTCGTGTTCCCGGAGCATCCGGTAGGCCGTCGGGACCGAAAACAGCACAGTGATGGGGTACTCGTCGAGGAGTTCGGCCCACTCCTCGGGGTCGAACTCGCCCTCGTAGGTGAACAGCGACCTCCCCCAGAACCACGCTCCGAGGGTGTTGATGGAGCCGGTCAGCCAGCCGAGGTCGCCGGTCGACCAGTAGAGGTCGCCCTCCTGGAGGTCGACGGCGTACTTCTGGGTGGCGGCGACGCCCGCGATCCACCGGTGTTTGTGGAGGACGCCCTTCGCCAGCCCGGTCGTCCCGGAGGTGTAGTACAGCATCGCGTCGTCCTCGCCGCCGGTCTCGGCGGCGTCGTACTCCGTGCTCGCGTCGTCCAGTGCCGTATTGAAGACGACGTCCTCGGCCGGGGCGCCCGTGCCGCGGTCGACGGTGATGACGTGTTCGACGGTCGGCGCGTCATCCAGCGCGTCGGCGACGGTGTCTCGGTTGTCGGTGGTCGTGACGACGACCTTCGCGTCGCAGTCGTCCAACCGATAGGAGATGCCGTCGGGGCCGAAGCGCTCGTTGACGCTTCCCCAGACGGCGCCGCGCTTGAGCGTCCCCACGAGCGCCACGTAGTGTTCGGGAATCCGCGGCATATACGAGAACACCCGGTCGCCCTCCTCGACACCGAGGTCCTCGAGGACGTTCGCGAACTGGCTCGAGCGATTCGCCAGCTCCCAGAAGGTCAATTTGTTCAGTTCGCCGTCGGTACCGACCTGATACAACGCCACCTTCTCGCGGTCGGTGGCGTGGCGGTTGGCCACTTCGTGTCCGATGTTCAGTTCCTCGGGTGCATCCCACTCCGCCTCGCCGTAGATGTCGTCCCACGAGAACTCCGCACGCATCGACTCGTAGTCCGGTAGATTGTGGCTTCCAGCCATACAGTCCGCTCGGTTAGCAAACCAATATATAAACACTCCTTATTATTTCTACACAGAAAATATTCGATAGAAGGTAGAAACGCAGAATACGAGAACTGTTGTAGGTCGCAGTAAGGCGTAAACGCTACCGTTTTCGAAATATATGATGTATTATCTTTCGATTCGGGAGTCGCTCACTCCGATGACTCGCCGCTGTTGGCCTCCGATATCGGGTCGCAGGCTGTCGGTTCCAGCCCCTTCGTCGACCAGAACTCACGAGCCAGTTCACGGACCGACCCGGGGAAGGACCCCTCGAAGGTGACCCGCGGGGCGAGATAGGAATCGTCCCAGCGGGGGTCCCACGTCGCGTCCACGTAGAGTCGGGCACCGGTCGTTCCGTCCCGTCGGTAGTTGGGTCGTTTCGCCGCGGGCGCGTCCGGTTCGCTGAACAGCCAGTCCCGGGAGGGGTGGGCCTTCACCCAGATGTCGCTCAACACGCGACCGAAATCCCACGGCGGGACGTCGTCGTCGACGATGACGACCGTATCGAACAGCGACGAGAAGGAAAACAGGATGTTGGCGAGCTGCCACTCGAACCCGGCGTAGAGTACGTCGCTCGCGACGAAGCAGACCCCGAGTTCCGTCGACGGCGGAAGCAGGAGCCACTCGACCGGGGAGATGCCCCAGTAGTTGTTGACCCGGTGATAGAGGTGGGCCGCGGTCGTCAACCCGGTCAACTGCAGATCGTCCGCCATCGGTCGTCCGACCGGCGAGATGGGGACGACGGGGTCGTCGGTCGCGACCACGCGAGTCACATCGAGGGCGAGTGACGTACCCTCGACAGCGTGCTCCCAGGCCTCCCGTCGGTCGGGTCGGAACTCGGGGTGGGAATCGGCGACGGACGCCTCGACGACGACCTCCGTCGCGCTCGGGACGCGACCGCCGTTGGTCGGCACGAGCGGCACCGTCCCCTCGAGGCCGGTCTCCCGAACAGGGGTTTCGACCCGGCCGGCGACCGAGAGCAGGTACGCCGCAGTGATTGCGGCGGGCGGCACGCCGAGCGCGATAGCGACGGTCTCGCCGTCGTCGGTCAGCGACGCCAGCGCCGCGGGCACACGGACGCGGAGGGTGTCGGTACTCACGACGACTCCGTAGACCGGCGCCCAGTGGGTGCCGGCGTCGGTCGTCACCGAGGCGACGCCGAGGGAGATACCCGGCCACGTGTCGTCGACTCCGCGCGGGAAAGACAGGGTCTGTAAGCCCTCAAGCGTCCGCGAGGCCGCCTGTGGGGTATACGTGGTCTCGCCGGGCCGTCCAGCCGGTCCGAGGCCCACGACGGTATCCAACAGGTCCACCAGCGGTGCCTCCGCATCGAGACCGAGGCCGAGCGACAGCCGCGACCACGGGGCGGACTCGCGGCAGTGCATCTGGTCCGGGCCGCTGAAGACGCCGCTCGCTAAATCGACGCCGTCGGCCCGCTCGAATTCGAGGGCTGGACCGTTCGCATCCAGCGCCTCCGCTGCGAGAAGGTCAACCGGAACGCCGTCCCGCTGACCGTCGCCGACGGCCACCAAATCCTCGTCAACTCGGAGGCCGCGCAGATAATCCGCGAAGGGAATCACTCGAACTCACCCCCCGTTTCGTTGTCGCCGACCCCGGCCGAGACGCCCGCCTCCCGGAGCACCGTCCGTGCCCGTTCCCGTAGCTCTTCGTCGGGGCGCCGGATCCGCTCGCCGTCGGTCGTCGCGTCGACGTAGGCCTTGGCAGTCTTCGCCTTCGATGTCCCAACGTCGGCGCCCTCCTTCTCATCGGGCGTCTGATAGATGTTGAGCGGGACTTTCGGCATTCGCTCGACGCCGAACTGATGGAAGTCCTCGTCGGGGTCGGCCTCGAGTGCGACCGCCGCCAGCACCGCCCGTGGGTCGAAGGGGTCGACGTCGGCGTCCACGAAGACGAAGAAGTCGATGTGGAGCATCCCCCACGTCGTGAAGACGAAATTGGCGAGTTCGTGGAGATACCCCGGATAGGGGGTGTCGGTCGCGATGACCCAGACCGTCCGGGAGGTGAACCGCCACGGAACCGCGAACTCGACGTCGAACCCCGCCGCCCGGAGCCCCAACGTTGCGTCCGGCCCGGCAGCGGCGACCTGCAGGGTGCTGGTCGAGTTCCGGTCGTAGCCCACGCCCGACCCCTCGACACAGAAAGGGACACGCGGCGCGCTCCGATGGGTAATCGCGTCGATTTCGAACGTCGGCATCGACCGGCGCGGCCCGTTCATGTAACCGAAGTAATCGCCGAACGGCCCCTCGTCGAGGCGTTCGACGGGGAGGACGCGCCCCTCGATGACGAGCTCGGCCGACGCCGGCACCAGCAGGTCGCTCGTCTCACAGGGTACGAGGTCGACCGACTCTTCTTTCAGCCCGCCGGCGAACGTCGCCTCACTCCGCCCGCTGGGAATCCACATCTCGGCGCTGTACTCGACGGCGGGTTCGGCGCCGATGACTGCGGCGACGGGCATCGGCTCGTCGCGAGGCTCGTACTGATAGTAGTAGATGTTCGGTACCTGTTCGCCGGCCAATAGGAGCAGACTCGCCTGCGTCTCGTCGTGGAGCATCATGCGGTGGCTCGACCAGCGGCCCCACTCGCTGTCGGGGGCCGGCGCGACCAGCGTCTGGAGATTCGAGTAGCGGCCGCCGTCGCCCTGGTGGATGTAGGGCCAGGGAAACGACAGCAGGTCGACATCGCGGCCGGTCCGGACGACCTCCTTGCAGGGTGCCGCCGACTGGTCGACGACGCGTGGCTCCCGGGGTGAGGCGAGTCGGTCGATAACGGCCGCGTAGTAGTCGGCACCGCTCAGGTCGGTCACCATCCCGAGCGAGCGGGCGATGCGGTCCCACGGTCGCTCGCGGGAGCCGCGGTACGGGTCGCCCACGAGGACGGCGTCCGTCTCCGATTCCGCTATCGACCGAAACGCCGGAACCGGACCGTCGCGTTGATTGGCGAGCATCGTAATCGCACTCGCCTCGAGGTTCCAGGAGACGGCCGTCTCGAAGGTCGCGAGGTCGCCGCAGTCGGCCAGTCGGTCGAGGTACGCCCGAAACGAGTCGACCGCCATCACTCACGCTCCGACAGCGCATTCCGGAGTGGGTCGCGTTCGAACTCGGTTCGGACGTTCTCGTAGGCCTCCAGTAGGGCGGGTCGTTCGGCTGCGAGTTGCTCGAAGGCGATTTCGCGGAGTGCGGCCGCGGTCGACTCGTACTGGCCGGACTCGACGAGATACCGCAGCACCACCTTCAGGTCGTTCGAGCGCGTGTTGATGATGTTCGATGTCGACGCCTGTTCGTCGGCGAGTCGGCGAAGCAGGTCCTCGTTGATGCCCGCCGCGTCGATCTCGTCGAGCAGTTCGACGTACCACTCCTTCCGGACGCTCTCGTGTGGCCCCGCAACCACCGTCAGCCGACACGGGTCGGCAAGGTCGTCCGGTTCGCGAGCGATACGGACTCGCGCCTCGAAGATACGTTTCGTCTCGGCGTCGGTTATCTGGAGGGTCGTCTCGGTCCCCGGCTCTTCGGGGAGATGCTCCTCGGAGGTGGGATAGTGATTCGACATGCGTGGGCGTGTCTCCGGTGGTCATCCGTGGGTCGCGCGTTCGTCGGTACGGTGCCGCTACCGTCGGTGACGTGACCGTTCCAATG
>JBMCDV010000049.1:0-8040 GCA_048618255.1 Natronomonas sp.
GTCCGTAACTCCGCTTCGTCCCCGGCGTCGGTGGTGTGAGCGTCAGACATAGAAGAACTCCGTTGTTGGTGTAGTGGCCGCCCGCGGCATTTAACGGTTTCAGTCTCCGGTCGCCCGCTCGGCGTCGCTACTCCGTGACTGTGAACGACCCCGTCATGCCGCTACTCGCGTGGGGTACGCAGTAGTAGTCGTATTCGCCGGCCGTCTCGAAGGTGTGGAAGTGGACGTGGCCCTCGCCGTAGGTCGTCGTGCGACTGCCCTCGGTGCCGGCCCAGTCGCTCCCGTCCGGGACGTCGCCGTCGTCGTACTTGATGTTGTGTCCCCCTCCGGCCCACTCCCAGAGGACGGTATCGCCGACGGATATTTCGAACGCCTCGGGGTCGAAATTGAGGCCGTCGCCGACCGTCACTCGCTGGTCGGGGTCCGACGGCGGTTCGGGAGTCGGCGTCGCCGTTTCCGTCGGAGTCTCCGTCGGTTCGTCCGTCGGTTCGGCCGTCTGCGTGGCAGTTCCCGTCGGAGTCTCCGTCGGTGTTCCCTCGGGCGTCCCATCGGCCCCGCCGTTGCCATTACCGTCTCCGTTGCCGCTCTCCGTACATCCCGCGATTCCGAGTGCGGCCCCGGCGAGTGCGGCCGTTCGGAGGTACTGTCGTCGTTGCATACACAGATTCGGGCAGTCGACGCCCTTCAACGTTGACCCAAATTCGACCGCACTCGACGGCCGGAGCCGCGTCCGACCCGAACGTTGATACAGGATGACGCTCAAGCGAGGAGTATGTCCGACGTACTCGCCGAGAACCTCTCGGAGAAAGAGGTGATGGGCTCTGACGGTTCGAGCCTCGGAACGCTGTACAACATCACGATGGACCTCAAGACCGGGTCGCTACAGGACCTCGTCGTCGACCCCGGCGAGCGGACGGTCAAAACCGAGTTCGACCACGACGAACACGGTAACCTCCGCGTTCCAGTCAGTCGCGTACAGGCCGTAAAAGACACCATCGTCGTCGCTCGCTAATTTTCGATGCAGATTCTCGATTCGTCGGCCTTCATCCACGACTTCACTACCGACAGAGACATCGTCACCATCCCGCTCGTCCGCGAGGAACTCGAAGACGAGGCCGGATATCGCTTCGACGCCCTCGATGGCTCCGGGATGCAGATACACATCCCCGACCCGAGCACGATAGAGCGGGTCGAACGCGCCGCCCGCGAGACGGGCGACGCGGAGGAACTCTCCCGGACCGACATCCGACTGCTTGCGGCCGCTTTCGAACTCGACGGGACGCTCGTCACCGACGACTACGCGATGCAGAACGTCGCCGAGAAACTCGACGTGGCCGTCGAGGTCATCGCCCGCGATGGCATCGACGAGACCAGGGAGTGGCAGTTCCAGTGTCAGGGTTGCGGTCGGACCTTCGACGACCACCGCGAGCGCTGTGAAATCTGCGGAAGCGACCTCGAACGCAAGCGACCCTAGTCGAGCTCTTCGAGCCCGACGCCGACGAGCTGTTCGAGGACCTCCTGTTCGGTCAGGCCGTACTCGACGGCCAACCCCTCGATTTGTTGCGCCGTTGTCTCGTCACAGACGAGGGTGTACCGCTCCATGCGACGAACGTATGGTACCAGTTCGCATAAAACTCCGTCAGACGAGCGGCCGACGCGGGGCGACGACACGACCCTCCGACCTGGACTGACAGACTTAATCGGCTCCAACCCAATATACACGCAATGAGCGTCTCCGCCGAACGGTCCTCGCCGGCCCTCGCGGTCGGCGGCGTCGCCTTCCTCGGATTGGTCGGGCTCCTCATCGGCGCCGTCGTCGGCCTCATCGTCATCAGCATCGCCAGCGCGTTCATCCCGATTACGAGCGATTCACCGCTGACCAGCGCTCTCTCGCTCGTCGGACAGGGTATCGGTCTCGTCGGCGTCGCTGTCGTGTACCTCCGTTTCAGGGACGTCTCGTGGTCGTATCTCCGCATCAGGCGCCCCACGCTCCGAGACCTCGGATGGGCGGTCGTCGCGACGGTCGGCCTCTTTGCCGTCCTCGCGGGGGCGAGTTTCCTCATCGACCAACTGGGACTGACGGCGACGGAACACTCCGTCTCTCAGCAGGCCGAGTCGAACCCCGCGCTATTGCTCCCGCTCATTCCTCTTTCGGTGCTCGTCACCGGGCCGGCCGAGGAACTCCTCTATCGGGGAGTCATCCAGACTCGCCTTCGAGAGGTGTTCGGCGCTGCTCCCGCCGTCGCCGTTGCGGCGGTAGTCTTCTCGCTCGTCCACATTCCAGCCTACGGGGCGACGAGCGGGCTTGACGCCAGTCTCGCGACGACGCTCGGAGTCCTCTTATTACTGGGGGCTTCTCTCGGTGCAGCGTACGAACACACCGAGAACCTCGTGGTTCCGGCCGTCGCCCACGGCGTCTACAACGCCGTCGTCTTCGGGTCGAGCTACGCCGACGCCGTCGGACTCCTCTGACTACTCGACCCGACGGACCGTCTTGTCCTCGACGGCCTCGGCCTCCTCGAACTCCCCGGCGCCGAGGAGTCCACGTGCCGCGCGTTTTCCCCACTCGACGGCCGGCTGTGTGAACGTCGATACGCCGGACAGTTCGCCAGCGAGAATACACGCCGCCTCCATTCCGTACAGTAGTTCACCGACGCCGTGGGCGTCGAGACGGTCGATTTCGATTCGGACGTTGGGCTGTCCCGCCGCGACGAGCGACGCTTCGGTCGCCTCGAACTCCGCGTCGAGCAGTTCACCCAGCGTCTGACCGCCGAGATACGATAGCTCGTCGACGTTCGTTTCCGGAATGTCGATGTCAGTACGCTCCTGTGGACGGACGAGCGTCACGAGTTTGTCCTTCCGGCCGGCCCGATACAGCTGGAGTTGGGAGTGTTGGTCGGTCGCGCCGAGTGCGCGGGCGGGCGTCTGTCCGAGGCCGTCCTTGCCGAGGCTCTCGGCCCACAGTTGGGCGAACCACTCCCCGAAGGCTTCGAGGTCTTCGGCGTAGGGGACGAAGGCGTTCGTCGTCGCGCCGCGCTGTTCGAGGGCGTAGGCGACGGTGCCGTAGGCGTAGGCCGGACAGTCGAACAGCGACGGTTCCAGCGACGCCCGGCCTTCGACGCCACCTTCGAGGACGGCTTCGATGTCGCCGCCCAGCGCCGCTGCCGGAAGCAGGCCCACCGGCGACAGCGCCGAGAACCGGCCGGGAACGCCCTCCGGAACACGGCACGTCGGCAGGTCGTGCGTTTCGGCCAACTCCACGAGCGGGCCGGAGTCGCCACTCGTGACGACCGTCCGGTCGGTCCACTCGACGCCCGCATCGGCCATCGCCTCCTGGACGACGAGGAAGTTCGCCAACGTCTCGGCGGTCGTCCCCGACTTCGAGACGACGTTGACGAGCGTCTCGGACAGCGGGAGTCGGTCGAGTAACCGCCGGGTGTGTTCGGGGTCGATGTTGTCGAGCGTGTGGTGGCTGTCGAGCCCCAACGCGGCGGTGACGGTGTCGGCGCCGAGCGACGACCCGCCGATTCCGACGGTCAACACCGCCTCGGGGTCGAAGCCGTCGACGGCCGAACGGATGGCCTCGGCGTCGGTGTCCGCCGGAAGTGCGAGACACGCGTAGCCGAACTCGCGGTCCTCGATGCCCGTCTCGATACGGTCGTGGGCGCGGGCGACCCGTTCGTCGAGGCGCTGTAAGGATTCCTCCGAGACGCCCTGTGCCGTCTCGTCGGCCAAGGCGTTCCCAAAGTCGATGTACATGGTGGTAGCGGTGGGCCGAACCACAAAGGCGTTGCCGATACCCCCTCAGTCGGGTCACCCCCCAATCAGAGGAGCGCCCGCAACCGGGCGGTTTATTCGGCGGACGTACCTACGTCCGACGATGAGCGACGGGTACTCGGGACTGCTCGGTGCGTTCCCCTACGCCTTCAGACGAAGCCGGTCGCGGCTGTTCCGGACTTACGTCGTCGTTGGGGGACTGCTCGCGGCGATTCTCAGCGTGTTCTTCACGTTCGCGCTCGTCGTCGCCATCGCCAACACCGCGGGGTTCGGCGGCGGAACCATCACGTTCGTCCGGTCGGTGTTCCTGCTTTTGGGATTCGTCGTCGTCGCACCGCTTCTCGCGCCCGTCCTGTTCGTCGCTCGCCACCACCGCCGAGAGGGCGACGACCCACGGTACGATTTCGCGCTTGCAGCCACCGGCGCCGTCTACGTCGTGACGCTGTATCTGGGCGCCATCGCCTCGATGCCTGCGGAGTTCGAACTCGACGGCGAGGTGACGACCCGCCCCGACCCCAGTGGACTCGCCACCCCGCTCGTCGAGGCGTTGTACGCCCTTCCGGAAGCATTGTCCTGGACCATACCGCTGGCCGGGGCGGCCCTGATTTATCTGGTCCACCGGTGGCTCCGATAGCGGACGGCCTCGAAACGTGGAAAAGCCCAGAGCGCCTTCATCCATCCATGACGGAACAGGAAGGTCGGTTCCTCGTGACCCACGCGGACGCCGAGTCGGCCGTCCTCAAGGACGTCGACCGCGGGCAGGTCCACACGCTCGCGGAGAATCCCGGCGTCGAAGAGCGGGAAGTAATCGAGGGAACGGTCGCTCCGGAACCACCGATGGAGATTCAGTATCAGCTCGTCGACTTCGAGAGCCGGCGCCGGCTGTCGGTCGAACACAGCGCCGAACCACCGACGAAACAGGAACGCGACATCGCCGCCGAGCAACCCGAAGGCGAGTTGACGACGCGTGAGCGAGCCGGGACGGGCGAAATCCACGTCCTGACCGTTCCCGACCCCGAAACCGAAGCCGCAGTCGAGGACGTTCTCGACGACGAAGGGACGCTCTCACGGGCGGCTCGCCTGGGAGTGAACCGCGTCGAGGTTCGGAGCGAGGCAGGCGTCGTCAGTGTTCGGTATCTCCCGTAGGGTACGGCCGTTCGCCGAGTATCTCGATATCGTCGCCGACCCGGAGGGACTCCCCGACGGTGGATTCGGGGACGAACGTGTTGACCATCAGCCGGAAGTAGTGGTCGAACCACGCCTCCGAGGCCCACGCCGGAAGCGTCGCTTCGCGCCGTTCGTGGAACGTCTTCCGGAATCCGGGCGTTTCCTCCCCCGTTTCTGGGTCCCGGGTAGGGACGACACAGCGCTGACAGGGGTTCGACCCGAGGAACTCACAGTCGCCGATTCGGAAGCCGATTGCCGTCTTGCGGTCGCGGTACAGCCGGTCCTCCCAGAACGGGTCGACTCCCGAGACGACGAGGTTCGGCCGGAGTCGTCGCTCCATCTCCTCGGCGTCGATGTCGTCGAACCACCCCGCGACCGCCTCGATGGTCGATTCGGCGATGACGGTCGGTCCCGAAGCGAGCGTGTCGTCCGGAAAGCCCCCCGTCTCGTCGTGGCGGAGTTCGACGGTCTCCTCGAAGTACTCCGAGAGCCACGCCTCGATAGCTCCAGTGTCCTCGAGGTCGAAGGCCGTGGGGTCGCCGTCGTTCGCCCGGAGAGTCAGCCGGCCGGCTTTGGGGTCGAACCACGACCGGAGTTGGTGAACGCGGCGGTCGTTCTTCCCGTTGACGTAGTTGCCGTCGGCGTCGACGATGGCGAACTCGCGGTCGTACGAGAGGCCGCCGTCGGGCCGAACCGTCGCCCGCTCCATCGTCCCGTGTGGGTCGAGTGATTTGACGGGGTAGACGACGATGCGCTCCAGCGTCGCGGACATGTCCGACGATTGGACCCGGCGATGTTGAAGGGTGCGGTTCGACTGTTCGAGGCTCGACAGCCGAGAACCCTTTCGAGACACGAACGACAACCCTTATTCGAGGCCCACCCACACCGAACGTCATGGACCTGACGGTACCGACTGCCGATTACGCCGACTACACCAACCGTCAGTTGTTAGCTCTCCCGCTCGGGCTGTTGGCGGTTGCCCTCGGCATCCTCGTCGTCGCGACGGCGATAACGGGGTCGCCGGTGGCGCTGGGCATCGAGTTCACCGGTGGCGCCGAGTTGCAGGTAGAAACGACCGATTCACCCGACGAGATACGAGAGAACTTCGACGAACCGGTCGACTCGATCACGCCGGTTGGCACGGCGGGTGACTCCTACATAATTGAGTTCCAAGAAGGCGAGTACGAGGACCTCGAAACGTTGCGTACGCAGGCCGAAGACGAGGGATACACCATAGAGTCCTCCGGCACCCGTTCGGCGAGTTTCGCCGGCGAGTCCCAGACGCAGGCTCTCATCGGCCTCGCGATAGCATTCGC
The DNA here is from genome assembly GCA_048618255.1 of Natronomonas sp. Lineage (GTDB taxonomy): Archaea > Halobacteriota > Halobacteria > Halobacteriales > Haloarculaceae > Natronomonas. The sequence goes on from JBMCDV010000049.1 coordinate 6,261, forward strand.
GGGGATGGCCGCGCTCGTGTTCCTCATGTTCCGGACGTTCGTCCCCTCCATCGCCGTGGTCGCCTCCGCGTTCTCCGACATCGTCATCCCCTTGGCGCTGATGCGATTGTTCGACATCGAGTTGACGCTTGGCACCGTCGCGGCATTGCTGATGCTCATCGGGTACTCTGTGGACTCCGATTTACTGTTGAACAACCACGTCCTGCGGCGACACGGTGACTTCTACACCTCGACGTTCCGCGCGATGCGGACCGGTGTGACGATGACGGTCACCTCCATCGCCGCGATGATTGTCATGACCGTCGTCGCCGGTCTGTTCGGCATTCCGCTGTTGCCGCAGGTCGGCATCGTACTCGTGTTCGGTCTCACCGCCGACCTGATGAACACATACCTGCTCAACGTGAGCCTGCTTCGCTACTACAAATACGAGGGAATCGCACAATGAATCTGAAAATCAGAGAGAACTGGCGTATCTGGTTGCTCGTCGTATTCATCCTCGTCAGCACCGTCGCCGTGTTCGCACCACTCGGCGGCGGCAGCGGCGGTACGAACGCAAGCGCCGCGAACGCGACCGCTGACTCGACCACCTCCGAGTACACGAACCTCCGGTTCGGCCTCGAACTCTCCGGCGGGACACAAGTCCGCGCGCCGCTCGCCGGCATGACCGCGAGCGGCCTCGAATTCAGCGCCGACGAGGAGACAGCCATCGAGCAGACGGTTCGGGACGAACTCGACCTCGGGGCAGGTGACGTGCGGGCCGACGCCGAGGGCAACACCGTCGAGGTGTTCGACGACCGCTTCGTCGGCGACACGAACCAATCGGAGTTCGCCGCCGCACTCGACGAGGCCGGCTACGAGGTGAGCGAAGACGACATCCGGATGGGCGTCACCGACACCACCCGTGACCGCGCCGAGGACGTGCTCACGAACAAGATTAGCCAGGGTGGTCTCCCCGGCGGCACCGTCACGCAGGTCGCCTCCCCTGGCCAGCAGTTCATGCTCGTCGAGGTGCCGAACGCCAACCGCTCGGAGGTCATCGACCTCATCGGCGACCGCGGACAGGTCGAAACCGTCGCGCTGTTCCCGGGTGAAAACGAGACGTACCAAAACGTCTCGCTTCTGACCCAGAGCGACTTCGCCAGCATCGGCGGCGCGACACAGCAGCAGGGACGGACGTTCGTCCCCGTCACGCTCACCGAACAGGCGGGACCGGAGTTCGGCCAAGCGATGCGCGATTACGGCTTCGACCAGGAGGGTGGGACGAGCTGTAACTACGACCTCAACGAGTCACTGGCCGAAAACAAGGAGAACAACCCGGGTCGGTGTCTTCTGACAGTCCTCGACGGCGAAGTCGTCTTCGCTGCAGGGGTCAACCGCGACCTCTCGGCGTCGTTCCGCGACGGCTCCTTCGACGACAACCCGCAGTACCAGACGACGACGACGAGCCTCGAGGAGGCTCGCGAACTCGAACTCAACATCCGTGCCGGTGCGCTCCCGACGCAACTCGACATCGACAACCGCGGGACGACGTTCTTCCTGCTGCCGAGTTCCGCCGAGCGGTTCAAGCCGCTGTCGCTCGCTACCGGCGTGGCCGCGGTCGGTGCGGTCGCACTCGTGGTGTTCGCCCGGTACCGCAGAGCGGAAGTCGCGGCGCCGATGTTGCTCACCGCCGCTGCGGAGGTGTACATCCTGCTCGGATTCGCCGCCGCGGTGGGGTTACCGCTGGACCTCTCGCACATCGCGGGCTTCATCGCGGTCATCGGGACCGGGGTCGACGACC
>JBMCDV010000050.1:0-8023 GCA_048618255.1 Natronomonas sp.
GTTTGTATCCGGCGGAACGACTATTCGAAAGAGACCAATCGAGAGACCTATGAAAGGGGACGGTGGGTTCGAGTGGGTCGGAGCGGCCTCCAAAACATCGTACGACCTCGGCGAGGAACTCGACAACCGGACCGTACCGGCCGGAACGAACCTCCTCGTCGTCGGGCCGCCGATGGCGGGCACACGGCGGTTCGGCATGGAGTTACTCGCCGCTGAGCACGAGGACCGACCGATTATCGTCACGAACCGAGAATCCGCACGGACGATTCGAAGCGACCACGCGGACTGCCTCGACGGTCCGGTCGGCGTTATCGACTGCGTGACGAAGCAAGGGGGCGAACCACGACTCGACTCCCCATCGGTTCGGTATGTGGCCTCGCCGGACGACCTCACCGGTGTCGGTATGCAGCTCACCGACTTACTCGCCGGGAGTCCGGACGGTACATCGGGCGGCGAGCGCGTCCTCTTCGATTCCGTCTCGACGCTGTTGATGTACAGCGACGTCGAACGCACGACACGGTTTCTGGATGTCGTGACGGCCCGCATCGAAGAGCAGGATGCAATCGGGCTATTCGCTCTCAACTCACTGGCTCACGAGGATGAGGCTTACGAGCGGCTGTGTCGGCTCTTCGACGGCGTCGTTCGACTGGACGACCGCGGCGTCGCCGACGTGAAGCTCCCGGAGGCCTGAACCCACACAGTGCTTTTGTCCCTACCTGACTTCGTTTGGGTATGCCAGTCGAAACCGACGCCGAACTCCGAGAGATACTCGAATGCGAAACTATCGCAGTCGTCGGTTGTTCCGGAACCGCGGGAAAAGCCGCCCACGACGTACCGAAGCTCATGCGCGAGCGCGGGTACGAGGTCATCCCGGTCAACCCCTACGCGGACGAGATATTCGGCGTGGAACCGTACGACTCTCTCGGAGAGGTCGAAGAAGAAATCGACATCGTCGACGTGTTTCGCCCGAGCGAGGAGGTGAGCGGCATCGTCGACGAAGTTCTCGAGCGCGACGACGTCGACGTGGTCTGGACACAGTTGGGTATCCGCGACCGCGAGGCCGGTGAGCGAGTCGAGGACTCCGGACGTCAGTACGTCGAGGACCGCTGTCTCAGTATCGAGTACAAGCGGTTGATGTAGCTACTCTCCGCTTCCAGTTTTTGTGTCGCCGTCACCGCCGTCCTCGGCGTCGGGGACCGCGGCCGGGTCGTCGCCCTCGGCGTCCGTGATGGCGGGTTCGGCCTCCTCGATTGCGACTTCCGTGAGGAGTTCGTCGACGTCGATGCCCTCGGCTTCCGCAATCGCTTCGAGCAATGCCGCCTGCTGGTCGACCTTGTTCTCCAATGCGGCCACCCGCTCGTGGGTGTCTTGAACCGTCTCGCGGACTTCGACGATTTGTTCGCGGAGTTCGTTCATTCTCGCGTACAGTTCCTCGCCCATGTCCGCGACCTTCTGGAGTTTTTTGGTCGCGCCTCCAAGTCCCATGGCCCGGCCTTCGACGCCGATGGCCGTGTGCCTTGCGGTGTTCGATGCGTCCCGGCGGCGTTAAGACGCCGGCGGTCGGAACGCCGGTATGGACAGCCGCCGCGCCGCACCGACGCTCGGTATCGTCGCCTCGCTCGCCGTCGTCGCCGTCCTCGTCGTGCCGTACTTCGTCATCGACAACGGGGCGTCCGTCGCCAGTTACTACGGCTCCGGCGCGTTGACGCCGTGGGCCGGCGGTCTGATGGCACTCGTCGGCGTCATCGTCTTCGCCGCAGGCCGAGAGAACCGAACCGACCCCGAAACCGCCGCCGGTGCCGCCGTCGGCCTCAGCGTCGTCGTGTTCCTCGTCTCGGTGCTGTGGGCCGTCACGGTGCCTTCGGACCTCGTCCTCCAGTTGACGACCGACGAACCGCTACTCGGCCCACTGACGACCGCAACGGTCATCGAAGCCCACCGCTGGGTGCTCGCACTCGTCGCCATCGTTCCCGCCGCCGCCGCCGGGTGGTACGCGAAGTCGCTTCGGCTGCTGTAGCCGCCGTTCGACGCACCTCGTCGATACCCGAACCGTTATCCTCCGCAGCCCCCCGAAGGCCGACATGGACCTCTCTATCGTCGACCTCTCCCCAGTTCCCGATGGTGGCACGGCACGTGATGCGTACGCGAACACCGTCGAGGCCGCCCAGCAGGCCGAGCGTCTCGGCTACTCGCGGTTCTGGGTTGCCGAACATCACGGTATGGCCGACACCCTCGCGGGGACGACGCCGGAGGTACTGCTCGGACGGCTCGCCGCCGAGACGGAATCGATTCGTCTCGGCTCCGGAGCCGTGTTGCTCAACCACTACAGCCCGTTCAAAGTCGCGGAGGTCTTCGGGGCGCTGGACGGACTCGCACCGGGACGCATCGACGCGGGGCTGGGCCGTGCCAACGGGTCGCCGGCCGTCGACCGCGCGCTCGGAACCGAACGGCACGTCCGCAACCCTGACGAGGACCACGCCGAGAAAATCGAGGCCGTCGTCAGCCACCTCTACGACGAGTACCCCGACGACCACGCCTACGGCGACCTCGAGGTGCCTCGGTCGGGCGCGGAGCCACCCGTACCGTGGGTGCTCGGCTCGAGCCCCTCGAGTGCGGCGCTGGCGGGTGAACTCGGCCTGCCGTACTGTTTTGCGGCGTTCATCCGTCCGCAGTTCGCCGTCCACGCCTTCGAGGAGTATCACGAACAGTTCCAGCCCTCGCGGCTGGCCGGCGGTATCGACGAGCCACACGGGATGGTCGCGGTGAACGCGGTGTGTGCCGAAACCGACGAAAAAGCGGCGCGACTTCGAGCGATGGCCGAGGCGTCATACAAGCGGATGGAACGCGGCGTCATCGGCACGACCCCCTCCGTCGAGGAGGCTATCGAGGAACTCGGCGACGTTCCGGAGCCGACGCCCGCCACTCTCGACGACGGAGCGTGGCCGCGGGCGATTTCCGGCAGTCCGGAGACGCTCGACGGACTTCTGGAGCAGTTGGCCGACCGCGTCGGCGCCGACGAGATGATGATTCAACACGTCGTCGCCGACCACGAGGACGCGCTCCGGTCTCACGAACTGCTGGCCGACGGCGTCGGCCTCACCGCTCGGTGACGGTCGATTTTCGGTCAGAGAACAGGGTTCCTATATGTAGCTTCCAGCATCCGCGAGGCGCGCTTTGCGCGCCGAGCGGTTCCCCGCGCGCCAACGGCGCGCGGTAGCGACGAGTGACCGGAGGGAACAAGTCGCTATTTTTTCATCGAAGTTTTTGCCGGCGAGCCGAAGGCTCGCCGTGCAAAAAGTTCGGTATGAATGAGTGGACCCGGGCGTTGCCTGGCCCGCCCAATACGGGGAGTCCCGCGTGCCTCCTCCACCCCGCGACCCTACGGGCGACAGCTGTCCACGGGTCCGCTGCTCACTTCCGTGCCTGACGGATTGCCCGTGGTTAACCGCGACCGAACGTCCCTGCAGACGCCGGTCGGCGGACCGCTGCCCTCGTAGGACGAGGCTTCGACGTTGGCTTGCGGGGCCCGCACTGGTTGGGCCAGACGCACCCCGGCTTCGGTCCCCGCTAAAGACCATAGCGCGGGTTGTGAGCGGGGCCTAACCGCCCGACCTAGTCCACTTCATCGTAGTTCGCTTTGACTTAAGGGCCTTTCGGCTGCTGGTCGTGGCGCCGGAGCAAAAAGCGGCCTGCGGGCAGTCGGGTTACTCGGCGACGACGGGGCCTTCCGCCACGTCGATACCGCCGGTGAGCGTGCGGTGCGGGTAAGGGATGTCGATACCCTCTTCGTCGAAGCGACGCTTGACCGCGGTGACGTACTCGCCGCGGGTCTTCACGAAGTCCGCACGCGAGGGGTTGGCAATCCAGATACGCGACTGGAGGCCGACCGAGGAGTCACCGAGTTCCGTCAGTCGGACGGAAGGCCCGGGGTCGTCCATGATGCCCTCGTGCGCTTCGGCTTCTTCCATGATGATGTCGGTTGCTTTCTCGATGTCGTCGTCGTAGCCGATGCCGAAGACGAACTTCAGGCGGAGTTTGTTCGCGTCGACGGGGTTCTTGACGACGTTGTTGGTGAGTTGGGAGTTCGGGACGGTCAGCAGTTCGTTGTCGAAGGTCCGGAGGCGCGTGACCCGGAGACTGATGTCCTCGACGACGCCGGAGCTGTCGTCGAACTCTATCCAGTCCCCGATTTTGAACGGCTTTTCGACGAAGATGAACACGCCCGCGACGAAGTTCGCGATGACGTCCTGCATCGCAAACCCGATAGCGAGCGTCGCGGCGGCGGCGATGGTCGCAAGCGACGTGAGGATGTTTCCGCGACCGGAAGCGGCGAAGGCGGCCGCGATAGCGACGAACACGATGATGAAGAAGAGGACCTTGTTTAGGGGCTTTTTTGCGTGGGTGTCCAGGCCGCGGCGGTCCATCGCCCGGCCGGCCAGCGGCAATACGAACGCCCGACCAAGGAGATACACGAGGACGAAAGCGAGGATGCCGAGGACCGCATAGCTAATCGGGTCGGTGTACGCCACCGGGATGTTGAAGATACTGTTGAGGAACTCCGAGAGGAAGTTACTCTGTGCCGATATCATCGATGGAACACGGCCGTATGGCCACGTGTCTCGATTACTTCGCCGTTGACCCGCTCGGCGAGGTCTTCGGCCAGTTCCTCGGTCGTGGTGCCGCCGCGTGCGGCCCGAAGGAACTTCGCCTTCACGAGGTCACGCTCCTGGAGTTGGTCCGATAGTTCCTCGACGACGGGGTCGAGTCCGCCTTTCCCGACCCAAACGGTCACCTCGACATCGTGGGCGCGCTGACGCAAATCCTGCTCCGACATGTGTCGCCGTACTCGCGCCTTCGTTTTAAAAGATTAGTTTGCCGACGTGTATCGGAGGCGTTGAGGGCACTGTCGCTACCGGTAAGGGTACCGCGCCTGTGCGCCGCAGTCGCAAGTGACCACGACGTGGCCCGCTCGCGTTCGAACCCGGGCGTTTCGACCCGGAATCAGATACGCGTCACAGGCGTCACAGGTGAACCGCTTGAACCGCTTCGGCAGCGGCAGGCGGTTGCGTTCGGCGACCCGACGGGCACGGCGGACGTACTGCTTCGCGAGGTCGTCGTCGCCCTCGCTGGCGGCCGCTCGGGCCAACTCGTGTAACCGCTCGATTCGCTCTGCGGCGACGCTCACGGCCGTGGGTTTTCGCCCGGCGCGTTTAGGCGTTCTGTAACGAGACGGGTCGAATCCCCGAGTAGAAACCGTTTAGTGTCCGAGACGACCACGGACGAACGGGAACCGCACGACCGCAAATCTGACTCGCCGGCCGATTGGTCGGCTCGGGATTGCGGTAGTGCTGGCGGAACGCCACCGGGCCGTCGGGCCTGACGCGATACCGCCGACTACGAGCGGTCCGTGCAGTTCCAACAGAAACATGGCACGAATGCATTCCCGCCGTCGAGGCTCGTCCGGTTCGGACCGGCCCGCGGCAGACGAACCGCCGGAGTGGAGCGACGTAGACGAAGACGCAATCGAAGAGCGCGTCGTCGAGTTGGCCGAGGAGGGGTACGACCCCAGCCAAATCGGCATGAAACTGCGCGACGAGGGCGTCCAGGGCGTCCCCGTGCCGGACGTGAAACTCGCGACCGGCAAGAAGGTGACCGAGATTCTCGAGGCCAACGACGTGACACCCGACTTCCCCGAGGACCTCCGGAACCTCATGGAGCGGGCCGTCCGTCTCCGCGACCACATGGACGAAAACCCCGGCGACGCCCAGAACAAACGGGCGCTCCAGAACACGGAGTCGAAGATTCGCCGACTCGTCGACTACTACCGCGGCGACGAACTCGACGAGTCGTTCACCTACGAGTACGACGAAGCGAAGGAACTGCTGGAGTAACAGTCACATGTCCGCCGCCGGCCACGAGGACGAGGAACCCGCCGCCGACCGCGTCGCTTCGAGGCTCCGCGACGCCGACTTCGTTCGGCTCGTCGCGACAGCCGACGGCGACGCGCTCGCGGCGACTGGCCTGCTCGCACGCGCGCTCCGAGAGTGCGACGTGCCGTATCAGGCCAGCCTCGCGGCCGTCCCCCGAACGCCTTCGACCGAGGCCGACTGTACGGTCGCAATCGGACACGGAACCGGCGACGTGACGCTGCGCTCGACGCCGCTGTCGATGCGAGCCGTCGACGTAGCCCGGGTACTGGCCGCGGAATCAGTCGACCCCGAACTCGCGTTGGCGGGCGCGGTATCCGCCGGCGTCGAGCCTTCGGGGTCGCTACTCGAAGCCGCGTCCCTCGAACGACGCCTCGGCGTCGCCATCCCGACGACCGACCGCATCGACGGTCTCGCCGGGTCGACGCTGTTTCACGCGCCGTTCTCCGGCGACGAAGCAGCCGTCGAGGCGGCGTTGGAGGACTTCGACGGCGACGACCGCGAACTCGCCTCGCTCGTGGCGCTGTCGGCGGTGCAGAACGCACCGCCGCGGGCCGCCGAGGCGGTCGAACGAGCGCTGTACCCCTACGACTGCGAGCGGTTCGAGACGCTCGGCGGCTACGCCGACGTGCTCGATGCGGTCGCCCGGGAGCGACCCGGAACGGGAATCGCGCTCGCACTCGGCAACGACGTCGAATCCGCGGCGCTGGAGTCCTGGCGAAGCCACGGCCAGCGCGCCCACGAGGCGCTTCGGACGGCCAACACAGGCCGCTACGACGGCGTCTTCGTCGCTCGCTGTGACGCATCCGAGGAAGGCGACACCGTCCTCGGGACCGTCGCCCGCCTGCTGTTCGCCTTCCGCTCGCCGGAGCCGGTCGCACTCGCCGTCACCGACGGCGAGGCGGCCGTCGTCACCGAAGACGGGTCGGCGGCGACCGACGCGCTCGGTACCGCGGCGGCCGATTTCGACGGCCGTGCGGCCGCCCGCGACGGCCACGGCGAGGCGACGTTCGACGGCACGGCGACTGACTACGTCGCGACGTTCAGGGAGGCACTATGAAGCGAGCGACCATTCGGACGAGCCACGACCGCCCCGAGTTGGTGGCCGCAGCGCTCGTTCCGGACAACACCGACGAGATGTCGACGCACGTGACCGACTCGGTGGTCGAGACGACCATCGAACGGGACTCGACCGGCGGCCTCCGGACGACGGCGGACGACTACGTGACGAACCTCACAGTAGCACAGCAGATAATCGACACGACAACCCAATCATGAGCGAACGATCCGTATCCAAGCGTAGAGAGGAGAAGCGATGGTACACCGTGATGGCCCCCGAGATGTTCGACCGGGCCGAACTCGGTGAGACCCCCGCAGACGACCCCGAGCAGGTGTACGACCGCACCATCGAGACGACGCTCGGCGAACTGAACAACGACCCAAGCGAGAACAACACGAAACTGACGTTCCAGGTGTCGGACGTGGGCAGCGACGCCGCCTACACCGACTTCATCCAGCACGAACTCACCCGGGACTACCTGCGCAGTCTCACCCGCCGTGGCACCTCGAAGGTCGACGCCTTCGTTACGGTGCTGACGACGGACGACTACCGTGTGCAGGTCCAGCCCGTCGCCTACACGACGAAGTCGGCCGACCGCAGCCAGGAGAAGGCCATCCGGCGTGTGATGATTGACCTCGTCGAGGAGGCCGGCGAAGAGCGCACCTTCGAGGGGCTCGTCGAGAGCATCGTCGAAGGCCGACTCTCCTCGGCCATCTACAACGAGGCCAAGACCATCTACCCGCTTCGGCGCGTCGAAATCCAGAAGACCCGCCTCGAAGCGCGACCGTCGGAAGTCGCCGCCGAGGAGGAAGCCAGCGTCGACGTCGACGAAGAGGACGTCGACATCGACGACGAGGAGTAATCGGACACGAATTGGAATTTCTCGTTTCTTCGAGCGCCGAGCGGCCGCGCCGTCGAACCCTATTCGGAGACGACGATGACGCCGACCATGCCCTTCCGCTCGTGAGGGATACAGAAGTAGCCGTGTTCGCCCGCGACCTCGAAGGTGTGTGTGTAGGTGTCGCCGGGTTGGATG
>JBMCDV010000051.1:0-8008 GCA_048618255.1 Natronomonas sp.
ACGGCAGTGTGAACACGCAAGCGCCGGCCGGGTGGCCGCCTTCGAGCGCGCTATCGACGCCGTCCGGACGGGCTTCGAGGACGGCATCGAGGCGGGATATGCGACCGAAGCGGAGAACTTCGGGGCCGCCGTCGTCGACCCCGAGGGTGGCAAGACCGGCATCGAGAAGTTCCTCGACAAACGGAGCGAGCCGTTGCCGCTCCGACCGCGTGAGGCTCCCGGTATCGAGGACGCCGAGGAGCTCATCGAGGCGGGCGAGGCCGTCCCCGTCGGCGAGCCGTTCTACCCCGGCGTCGACGAGGTGCCCGACTGGCAGTTCGGCTTCGCCGTCGAGAAGGCCCCCGAGACGGGCGAACCGAACCACGGCGACCCACTCGAGGCGGAACTCGAGGGTGTCTATCCGGTCGAAGAGCCCGGCCCCAACGAGGTGTTGCTGTACGTCCTCGCCAGCGAGGTGAACTTCAACGACATCTGGGCGGTGACCGGTATCCCCGTCAGTCAGTTCGACAACCACGACAGCGACCGCCACATCACGGGCAGCGGCGGCGTCGCCCTCGTCGTCGAGCAGGGGGCGGCCGTCCGCGAACAGGGCCGCGTGCAGGTCGGCGACCTCGTCACCGTCTACTCCGGACAGAGCGACCTGCTGTCTCCGCGGATGGGGCTGGACCCGATGTACGCCGGCTTCAGCATTCAGGGCTACGAGGAACCCGACGGCAGCCACCAGCAGTTCATGGTGGCTCAGGGGCCACAGGTCCACCCGATTCCGGCCGAGGCGACGCTCGAAGAGGCCGGGTCCTACGTCCTCGCACTCGGGACGGTGTATCGGGCGCTGTTTACGACTCTCGACATCGAATCGGAGACGGCGATGTTCGTCGAGGGCGGCGCCACCGGCACCGGCTGGGAGTCCGTCCGGACCGCCACGCGCAACGGCGTCTCGGTGACCGGCCTGTGTTCGAGCGCCGACCGAGCGGACCGGATTCGTTCGGCGGGCGCCCACGCCATCGACCGGACCGAACCCCCGCACGACGACATCTGGGGGCCGATTCCCCGTGACCCGGAGGCGTGGGCCGACTGGAAGGCAGCCGGCGAGCCGTTCGTCGAGGCGTTCGAAGCACACCACGGAACGCGTGCGGATTACGCGGTGAGCCACGCCGGCGAGCAGTCCTTCCCCCGCACCTTCCAGACGCTCGGCGAGGGCGGCACGCTCACCTTCTGGGGCGCCTCGACGGGCTACGAGATGACGTTCCTCGGAAAGCCCGGCAGCGAGACGCCCGAGACGATGTTCGACCGCGTCGATGTGCGCGCCGGCGACGGCGTCGTCGTCTACTACGGCACCGATACGGGCGCGGAGGGCATCCTCGACGAGGTGGGGCTGCGAGCAATCGAGGCGGCCCGCGAGAAAGACGCGACCGTCGTGGTCGTCGCCTACACCGACGAGCAACGGGAGTTCGTCGAATCGCTCGGTTACGGGGATTCCGTCGCCGGCAGTTACTCGATCGAGGGGTTACAGCGCCGCGAAGACGACTTCGAGTGGCCCGAAACGATGCCGGAACTGCCGCATCCCCAGGCCGACCCGGAAGCGTTCAAGCAGGCCGTCCAGGCCTACACCGACTCGGCGTTCAAGCCGCTCGGGAAGGCAATCGGCGAGCACCTCCGGACGCCGGAGAACCCACGTGGCTACCCGGACGTGGTGTTCGAACGCGCCGGGCAGGACTCACTGGGCGTCTCGACGATGCTCGTCCGTCCCCACACCGGTCGCGTCGTCTACAGCGAGAGTCTCGAAGACCGACGGTACTCGTTTTACGCGCCGCAGGTCTGGATGCGCCAGCGCGAGATTCACATGCCGACCGCGTCGATTCTCGGCAGCCACCTCTCGAACGCCTACGAGGTCCAGCAGTTGAACGCCGCCATCGACGCCGGTGCCCTCGACATCACGACGCCAGAACTGGTCGCGTGGGACGACCTCCCCGAGGCCCACCAGGCGATGTGGGACAACGAACACGACGCCGAGTCCTACGTCGCGAACCACGCCCTGCCGACCGACGGGCTTCGGACGCGGGACGAGTTGTTCAAAGCGTGGGGTCGCAAGGAGTGAACACCGAGGAGTCTCCGAACTCGTATCGACGAGCCTCACCCCAATCGGTTTCGACCACCTCGTAGTCGGCCTCGCCCTCGAGGATTCGCCGAACGCCGTCCCCGAGTCGGTCGAGAATCGCCAGCTCCTCGCCGACGAACGGCGCGTTGTGACTCGTCAGCAGGGTATCGAAGACGCCGCCGTCTCGCAACTCGCGGAGACGCTCGAACGTCTCGTGGTAGGCCCGCAAGTCGCCGCCCTGGAGGTGGACGTACAGCCCCTCGTCGACGTGTATCACGTCGCCGCCGTAGAGGATGCCCGACTCGCGGTCGAGAAAGCCCAACTGTCCCGGTGAGTGTCCCGGAAGGTGGAGGCTTTCGAGCGTTCGGTCGCCGAGGTCGAAGGTCTCCTCGCCCGACAGTGGCGTCGGGTTCTCGACTGGCTCGATGGCGTACTCGTCGGCATCGAAGCCCTCCGGCAATTCGTTGCCGGCGGCCTGCCAGCGCTTGAGGAAGTTCGCCGGGCGGCCGAGGAACTCCTCGGAGCGACCGTCGAGTGCGATTCGGCCCTCCGATGAGAGTTCCCGTTCGTGGATACGAACGTCGTCGAACTGCGCCGCGTTGCCGATGTGGTCCCAGTGCCAGTGGGTGAGCAACAGCGCGACGGGCGTATCGACCAGCCCCTCGACGAGCCCACGGAGGTCGCCGATACCGATGCCGGCGTCGATAACGACGGACTGCTCGGTTCCCGCGGCCAGATACAGCCCGTAGTAGGGGCCTTCCAAAATTCGGTAGCTGTTGTCCGTGACTCGTTCGACATCGTACCACTCGTCGGTGCTATTCATTATCACAGCGAGGGGGCGGACTGCCTTGACGGTTTTCGCTCGCGAACACGACTGCTGGGGTTTCGGCCGTCTCGTCCGTTCTCAGTATTGTGGATTTTGAGAAATACTTTTAGCGCTACCACGCAAACTATGACGTATGGGTGATACATTCGTCGTCATCGGTGGAGACGCAGCGGGAATGAGCGCCGCGAGCAAGGTCAAACGGGAGAACCCGGAGATGGACGTCGTCGTCTTCGAGAAGGGCGAGTGGGTGTCCTACGCGGCCTGTGGGATGCCCTACTACGTGAAGGGCGCCGTCGCCGACATCGACGATCTCGTCACCGTCACGCCCGAGGCGTTCCGCGAGGAACGCGACGTGGATTTGCGGACCGGCCACGAAGTCGTCGGTATCGACCCGGAGGGCGAGACGGTCACCGTCGACGACGGCACGGAGACGTTCGAACAGCCCTACGACGACCTCCTCGTCGCGACGGGGGCGACCGCGATCGAACCGCCGTTCGACGGGATGGACCTCGACGGCGTGTTCACCATCCACAACATGGACGAGGCCGAGGCCATCGAAACGTTCGTCAGCGAGCAGTCGCCGGAGACGGCGGCCATCGTCGGCGGCGGCTACGTCGGTATCGAGATGGCCGAGGCGCTGGCCGAACGCGGCGTCGACGTTGACATCTACGAGATGCTGCCGCACGTGCTCCAGCCCTTCGGTGAGACGGTCGCCGAGACCGTCGAAGACCACCTGCGAGAACAGGGTATCGGGCTCCACCTCGAGACCGCCGTCTCGGGGTTCGACGGTGACGGCGCCGTCGAGCGGGTCGAACTGGAAGACGACGCTCGGCCCGCCGACATCGCCATCGTCGGCGTCGGCGTCGCGCCGAACGTCGACCTCGCCGAGGACGCTGGCATCGAACTGGGTCCGACCGGTGCCATCGCGACCGACGAGTACGGCCGCACGAACTACGAGAACGTCTACGCAGCGGGCGACTGTGCGGAGGCCCGACACGTGGTGACCGGCGAACCCGACCACGTCCCGCTGGCGCTGACGGCCAATCGCGCCGGCCGCGCCATCGGACAAACGATTACCGGGTCACCGACGCCGACGGGCGATATCGCCGGCACGGCCATCGTGAAGGCCTTCGACCTGGGCGCTTCCCGAACGGGTATCATCGACGAGGAGCGCGCCAGCGACGCCGGCTTCGACCCCGTCTCGGTGACGATCTCGGCGGCCTCGCGGGCTCACTACTACCCCGGCGGGTCGGAGTTAACCGTCACGCTTGTGGCCGACCGCGAGTCGGGTCGGGTCCTCGGGAGCAGTCTCGTCGGGCGGGAAGGCGTCAAACGCATCGACACGGTCGCGACCGCACTCGCCGCGGAGATGACCGTCGCGGAACTGCAGAACGCCGACCTCGCGTACGCGCCGCCGTTCAGTCCGGTCTGGGACCCGATGCTCACCGCGGCGAAGGTCCTGCAGGGCAAACTGGAGTGAGTACTCGGGGCGCCGAAACTCGAATCACTCTCGGGTGAACCGTTCGTATCGGGATACAATCACTCCTTTCGATTCAATAGAATTTCGCGAGCAGAGCAATACCGTCGAATCATTTTTGTCCCTGCGGCGAAATCGACTCGATAGAATCATGTCTTCCGTCCCCGAGATGACGCCCGAGGAACTGTACGACCGAATCGAGGTGGGTGAGCCGGTTACGGTCGTCGACGTGCGGCAGTCCCACGAGTTCGAGAAGTGGCACATCGAGGGGGCGACGGTCGAGACGGTCAACATCCCGGACCGGACGCTGACCCAATCGGACCCCGCCGAGGTGCTGGCGGGCCTTCCGACTGGGACGGTCGTGACGGTCTGTGGGACGGGGAAAATCAGCCGGGAATCGGCGCGGCACCTCCGCCGTGCCGATGTCGACGTGCGGAACCTCGCCGGCGGGATGGAGGCGTGGGCCGACCTCTCGGTGCATACGGAACTGACGACGGGCACGGAGGCGACGGTGCTACAGTTCCGGCGCCCATCGAGCGGCTGTCTGGCGTATCTCGTCGTCTCCGGTGGCGAAGCGGCCGTCATCGACCCCCTGTTGGCCTTCGCCGAGGAGTACGTCGAGGTCGCGGCCGACCACGGGAGCGACCTCACTTACGCCGTCGATACACACGTCCACGCAGACCACGTCAGCGGCGTCCGGGCACTCGGCGAACACACCGACGCGACTGCGGTTGTCCCCGCGGCGGCGGTCGACCGCGGCATCGACTACGACACCCCATACGAGACGATTGCCGACGGCGAGACGCTCGAAATCGGCGACAGCACCATCGAGGCGGTTCATACCCCCGGACACACCTCGGGGATGACCGCTTACTACGTCGACGAGGTGGTCCTGCTGACCGGCGACGGGCTGTTCGTCGACAGCGTGGCCCGGCCGGACCTCGAAGCCGGTGCCGACGGCGCACCGGAAGCCGCAGCCCAGCTGTATCGGTCGCTGCAACAGCGAGTTCTCACGCTGCCCGACGAGACGCTCATCGCGCCGGGACACCACGGTCCCCACGCCGAGCCGGCTGCCGACGGGAGTTATACGGCCACCCTGGAGGCGGTCACCGAGCGACTCGACATCCTGTCGCTGCCCGAAGACGAGTTCGTCGAGGCCGTCCTCGCCGACATGCCGCCGCGGCCCGCGAACCACACCCAGCTCATCGCGACGAACCTCGGTCGACGCGACATCCCACGGCAGCGCGCCCTGCAACTCGAACGCGGGCCGAACAACTGTGCGGCCACGGCCGACTGAGCGAGGAGTCGCATCCGACCGAGCAGGCGACGAGGCGGCGTCGGCCGCCGACCGGAAAAGAAATTAAGACCGTTCCGAATGACCGTTTTCGTATGGGTGAGGGTGACACACTCGTCGAGGCACATCCCGTCGCCGCGTTCTTCGTCGGGGCGTATCTGTACACGTGGGTCGTCTCGGCGCCGGCCGTCTTCATGGAGCCGAGCTGGACGGCCGCGATTCTCGTCTATCTGGGGAGTTTCGGCCCACCGATTAGCGCCGCGGTCGTCACGTGGCGGCGCGGCGACGACGTTCGGGCGTGGGCGCGACAGATTACTCGCTGGCGGGTCGGCTGGAAGTGGTGGGCCGTCGCCGCCGGCCTCCCGATTGCGGCGGCACTGATTATCACGCTCGTCCTCCTCGTCGTTCGTGGCCCCGTCGACCTCGGGCAGGCGCTCCCCTCGCCGCTGTTGTTCGTCGGCATCTTCCTGTTCGCGCTGGTGTTGAGCGGTGGTCTCAACGAGGAGCCCGGTTGGCGTGGCTTCGCCCAGCCACACCTCAACGAGCGCTACGGTGCGGTGCCGGCGAGTCTCCTCATCGGCGTCGTCTGGGCCGGCTGGCACGCCCCCTACTTCGTCATCCCCGTGACGCCGCACTCCAGTTTCCCGCTCGTCAACACGCTCGGCTGGGTCGGCGGAATTCTGACGCTATCGATTCTGCTCGGGTGGCTGTACAACAACACCGGCAGCGTCCTGCTCGCGATGGTGTTGCACGCGATGGCGAACACCGCCGACGTGGTCATCCCGCTGGCGGCAGACCGAATCGTCATCGACGGCATTATCGACGAAAGTGCCGTCGGCGTCGTCACGGTCGTCCATCTCGCGGTGTACGTCTTCATCGTCTTCGTCGTCATCGCCGTCTACGGCCGGGAGCGACTCACCGACGGCGAGATGCCGGACGCGACGGATGCCGGCGCCCGGCCCTAATTTCACGGAGTCGCCTCACGTCCAGTACTCGATGTCTTCGACGGTCGCTCGCCAGTACGGGAGGTCGCCTTCGGGGAGGGTCCAGGCCACCTCCGCCTCGGTCGGCACTCGCATGCCGTCGCGACGCTCATAGTGCCGGAAGTATCCCGTCCACGAGGCGTAGTCGTCGTCTTCCTGTCGGTAGCGGTCGGCGGTGACGCGTTCGATTTCGTCGTCGGCGTCGAAGTAAAACACGACCGAGGCCGTCAGGTCGCCGTCTTCGAGCGTTGCCTGCGCCGAGCGGTCGTCGATGGCCTCCCACGTGACGCCCGAAGCGGGCAACAGGGCGGTCGGCACCCAGACCGCCTCGGCGAGATATCTGAGGAGTTCGCCCTCGTTCATCTCCGGGGAGGGGCCGGCGCTCGCAATTGGAATGGTTCCGAACAGTCGTGCCCCGAGGCGTCCCTCACCGTTCCGGTAGAGGTCGACGACGCGGGCGGGCACCAGCGGCACGACGTCGATACGCGCGTCCCAGACGAATCCCGGTGGCCGGACAGTGACGTGCTGGGTCGCTTCCAGCGGGCGCCAGTCGGCATCGGCACCGCCGAGGCGGAACTCCCCCTGCTGTCGCAACCGCGCCGTTCGAACGTGGGGTTGTCCCGGCTCGAGGACGCGCTCGAAGTACCGCTGAACTGGCGCTGGCAGCGATTCGATGTCGTCGTGGTCGTATCGATTCGGCTCTGAGCGCGCGGGCTCGGCGGCCGCGTATAGCGAATCGACGTGGCCTCGGATTTCGGCGGCGAAGCGACGACGTGCGAGTATGGCGGCGACTACTCCGAGCGAGAGGAGTGCCGCGAGCGCCTTCAATAGGCGTCGAGAGCGGGGGAACTCCGCGGTGGGCATGGTCCTCCTACTGCGACGTGAAAAATAAACGGCCCCGATGAGTCTCACGGCGTGGGGACTTGGCGTCGAGTGGTCCACGTGTGTATTGAAATAGGAGGCGACCGAATTCACGGTCGATTCGGGCGGTATGAACTACCACGAACTTGCCGACGTGGCGACCGTCAGACTCGGTGCCTTACTGGCACGCGACGTGCGCTTCTTCAGCCGCTCCGTCGAGGCGCCTCCGCTTGTCGATGTCGCGTCGAACGTCGAGGTGGCGGTCGACGATATCACCAGCGCCGGCCAGCGAGCAGTCGCCGTCGGGACGCCACTCGGTACCTTCGAAGCCGCCTACATGCCCTGGCAGTGGCGCGGTCCGGCATTTCCGACGCTCATTTATCACCACGGCAGCGGCGAGCGACCCTTCGATTTCGGTCGGTTCAGTTCGAACTCCGTCCGCCGACTGTTCCTCGGAGCCGACACCGAACTG
>JBMCDV010000052.1:0-7976 GCA_048618255.1 Natronomonas sp.
CCCTTCGGGTTCCCCGTCGTCCCCGAGGTGTAACATATACCCGCGGCCTGGTCCTCGTCGAGGACGGGCCAGTCGAACTCCGTGGAATGGCCGTCGACGAACTCCTCGTAGGGGGTCGCATCGAGCGTCTCGGTCTCCGTCGAGGACATCACGACGAAGTCGACGCCCTCGAACTCGGGAGCGTCGGCGGCCGCCTGGGCCAGTTTCGGCGCCAGCGAGTCGTCGACGAAGATGAGCTGGTCGTCGGCGTTGTCGACGATGTACTGGATGTGCTCGTCGGGGAGAAGCGGGTTGATAGTGTGGAGCTGTGCGCCGATGGTCGGCACCGCGAAGTACGTCTCGAAGTGCCGGTGGTGGTTCCAACAGAACGTCGCTACGCGGTCACCCTCCTCGATGCCGTGGGCCTCGAGGGCGTTGGCGAGTTGGGCCGTTCGGTCGTCGTATTCGCTGTACGTGTACCGCTCGATGCCCTCGTGTGTCCGTGAGACGATTTCCTTGTCCGGATACAGGTTCGCCGCACGCCACAGGAAGGGTCGAAGCGTCTGGTCAGTGCCTCCTGGCATATCAGTCAGTACGAACGACCGTGACTTGGTTCTTGTCACGTCGAATCATAGCAATACCGGGAAAATCCGACGAGACGTTGCCGCTGGCCGTTCACGCGAGGCGACGGCTGACGGCCAACCCCTCCCCGAGCGGCAGCAGGGTCGTCTCGAAGGCGTCGTCCGAACGGACGTACTCGAGGTAAGCCGCGACGCCGGTTGCCATCTCGTTGTCGGAGCCCCCGCCTTCGACGACGAGGCGGTGTATCTCCTCGAAGTCGAAGGGGCCGGCGGTCATGTTGTCGGCGACGACGACACCACCGGCCGGAACCTTCGAACGGACGGCTTCGAAGGCCTCGACGTAGCGGTCTTTCTCGTTGTCGATGAGGACTGCGTCGAAGGGGCCCTCGTAGTCGCCGACGATGTCGATGGCGTCGCCCAACTCGAAGCGAGCGATGTCCTCGAAACCGCCCGCAGCGAGGTTCTCGCGGGCGTCGTCCAATTCGTCGACGTCGATTTCGGTAAGCACGATTTCGCCGTCGTCGGGAAGCGCTCGCGCGAACCAGTAGGCGGAGTAGCCGTACCCCGAGCCGAACTCGAAGACGCGTTCGGCACCGACGAAGCCGGCGAGTTGCTGGAGCCACCCGCCGACGGCGGGACCGACGGTCGGGAAGCCGGTCTCGGCGGCGCGTTCGTCCATCTCTCGGAGCACGTCGTCCGGTTCGGGGCCGACGGTCGCGGCGTAGGTCTCTACGTCGTCGGGAACGGTCATACGGTCGCTTCGAGACCGGGAAAGAAAAACAGTCTGCAGAGGGCTCGCACTTCACTAGAGCGACTCGCAGTTGTCGCGATGCGCCGGGAGGCTATCTGAAATCGACCGTCCCCGAGTGCGGTCAGCAGGCCGCCGATGGCTGCAACCACCTACGGAGAGAGGACCCCGAACGCTCGAACGCGGCTCCAACGCACCCAGCGTGGCGAACGCCGTGTCGCTCGGTAGAGAGACGGGGACCGCATCGAGAGCCACCCTCGGGAGTCACCGTGGACGACAGCGGACGCTCACCGTCTTCGTATCCGCTGGAGGCAGTTCGAACGCTACCTTCACCTCGGTACCGTCAGCGTCTCCCCGCAGCCACTCGCGAGTCCCCCCCGCGACGGTCACGCCGTCACAGGCGTCGACCGACAACACGACCGCCCCCGATATCGGGGTGGCGAGGTCGCTGTCGATACGGACTGCCGTCTCGGTGGCGGTGTCGGTGACCGTCTCGATATCGAGCAGATACGACGGATGGGAGTAGAGGCCGACCTCGCTGTGGTCTGGGTTCCAGCTATCGGGGTTGACCGCTCGGTCCCGAAGGAACGACTCGGTCGCCTCGTATCCGAACTCCCCGGCATCGATGGTGACCTCGCCCGTCCGCGTGTCCACCGACAGCGGTCGCCACCCCCAGTACTGGCCCGTCGAGGAGGCCGTCGTCGTACAGTTGACGTAGAGAGTGCCGTCGCCCTCACGGATTCGGTCGGCGATTTCGTCCTGACTCCAGCCGTCGATCACCTCCCCCGCCGGCCGTCCGTCGCCGTTTCGGTCTTCGTATTCGACGTAGTGGTATCGACCGTCGTTCGGGGAGTGTGGCCCCGGCGTTTCGACGACATCGGCGAACTCGCCGGCCGAGGGTACCGTCCGGGAGACCCGGTCGCGGTGGCTGTGGCCAGCGAAGAAGGCGCTCACACCCGCCTGGTCGAACAACGCCCGGAGGTCGAAGTGGTGTCGCTGGCCGCTCCAGGCCTGCCCGGTCGTGAAAAAGCGCGTCCCGCGGCCGAACTGCTCGGCGCCGGGAGTACCCCTAGTGCGGTCCGCCGGTTCGGAGTCGCCGTCCCACTGCCAAGACGGGTTGTGATGCCCCAACGCGAGCACCGACCCATCCCGGTCGCCCTCGACCCACGGCCGGAGGTCATCGCGAAGCCACTCGTACTGCGCATCTCGGACCTGCCCGCCGTACGTCGAGACCGCGAAACCGGCCCCGAGGCGGTCGAGTTCGTTCCAGTCGTAGGTGTCGAGCGCGACGAGGTGTAGGTCCTCGCCGATATCGACGCTGTAGTAGAAGGGACCGAACGTCTCTCGGTACAGCGCCTTCCCGTCGACACCGCCTTGGATGTAGGCGTCGTGGTTGCCGAGGACGGTGTACGTCGGCGCGCGGATGCGGTTGAATATCCGCCAGGCCTCCTCGTACTCCGCGTAGAACTTGCCCGGGGCGTCCTGTCCGAAACAGAGGTCGCCAGCGACCAACACGAGGTCCGGGTCCAGCAGGTTCACCTCCTCGATGGCCGTCTGAGTGGCGTTCCACCTGCTGTCGTCGGTTCCATCGCCGGTCGTCCGCCGCGTTCTGGTCACGGCCGGTTCGAGGCGCTGTTTGTTGCCGGCCTCCTCGACACCCGTTTCCGCGGCGCGCGGGTCGGCTATCTGGGGGTCCGCTATCACGGCTATCTTCGGGGTCGACGGGAACGACCGGTGAACGCTGACCGCCCGCGGCTGGTGGTCCGTTCCGTCGTCCCAGGAGACCGAGAGGTCATAGAGGTCCGGGACGAACCCCCGTTGCGTCACCGGCGGTATCTCGAACTCCGCGACGGCGAACGTCTCGGGGTCGGCTTCCGCGTCGCTCCAGATTCGGCTCTCGGCGGTATCGACGTCGCCGACTCGCTGGAGGTCGACACCCGTTTCCGTCTCGCCGAAACTCGGCTCGAGCCGGGCAGTTACATCACCCGGAGTGTCGACGTCGAGTTCCACCCGGAGGGTGTCGTTCCGTTCGAGAACCGCGGGAACGGCCGAAAGCGGATACCGCAGTGTCCGTATCTTCGACTCGTAGACCTCGCTTCCGTCGGCGGGTTGGGGGTAGGTCTCCTCCTCGTGGTCCGCGACCGCCTCGCCGGCGGTGAGGAACGTCCCTGCCGAGACGCTGGCGGCACGGAGGAACTGGCGTCGGTCCATACCGGTAGGAACGAATCCCCTCGCATACCGGTTCTGCCGTCAATATATGGAAGATTATACCGTCTGAGCGGTGTCACCGACTCCGGCTCACCGGGAACGCCACCCTATCGGGGTTGTCGTTCATCCGTGCGAGGATGCGTTCGTACAGTTCGTTGCGGACCCGAGAGCCCTGCCGTGGGTGGACGAGACACCGCAGTCGCAACTCGACCCACGACTCCTTCTGGACGACGTTCACCGAGGGCCGGTCACGGACCTCGAGTTCGACCGGAGTCTCGGCGAGTCGCTCCCGGTAGGCCGCGATTCGGTTCGACATCGTATCACCGAGGTAATCGCGAACCCGACGATACCGAGCGAGAACAGCAACCCGACGTACTGTCGAGTGGCGACCGCTAACACCCCCCACGACGGCGGCGGCGATGAAGACGAATCGAAGGACGTTCCGGAGGTCGTGACGACGGCGCTTGTTCGTCGTCCGAGAGGCGACGAACCCGAACACGAGGAAGTACCCACCGTAGGCGGCGAAGCCGACCGCCGCGACGAGCAACCCCTGTGCGATGAGTACGTCCAGCGGCACCTCGAAAAACGTCCCGGACAGTGGGGCGAAAGCGAACCCCCGGACAGCCCCGGAAGCGGCGGTGAGGAGTCCGGCGAGCAACAGCAATCCGTAGCCGAGACGACGGTTTACGCTCGCACGTCGGCGGCGGACTTTAAAAAGGTTGCAGCCGTCTCGACGGTATGTACCTCCTCACCGGCTACGAACCGTTCGGCGACCACGACAGCAATCCGAGTGCGACCCTCGCGGAGACATTCGACGGCCGCCGCGTCGCCGGCCACGAAATCGTCGGCGAGGTGCTCCCCGTCGTCTTCGCCGATGCCGCCGACGATATGGCCGCGCTACTGGATGAGTACGACCCCGAGGCGGTGGTGATGTGTGGCCTCGCCGGCGGCCGCAGCGGCGTCTGTCTCGAACGGGTCGCCGTCAACGTCGACGACGCGGTGACCGTCCCGGACAACGCCGACGCCGACCCCGAAAACGAACCCATCGACCCCGACGGTCCCGACGCTCGGTTCTCGACGCTTCCGGTCGCCGACTGCGTCGAGGCGCTCCTCGACGAGGACATCCCCGCCCGTCTCTCGAACACCGCGGGGACGCATCTCTGTAATCACCTCACCTACACGACGCTCGGGGCGCTCGAGGCACGCGACAGCGACGCCCCGGCGGGGTTCGTCCACCTGCCGTACACCCCGCCGATGGCGGCCGAAAAGGCGGACGAGAACAACGCCCACCGCGGCGGTGCCGTCCCGCCGAGTCTCTCCATCGAACACCAGCGGCGGGCCATCGAGACGGTGTTCGAGACGCTCTGATTTACGCCCCAGCCAACTCGGCGAGCGCCCCGGCGAGAACGCGCGTCGCGGCGGCACAATCCGCCTTGCTCGTCCACTCTCGGGGGTTGTGCGAGATACCGTTCCGCGACGGCGCGAACAGCATTCCCGCGTCAGTGACACCCGCGACGTACATCGAGTCGTGGGCGGCCCCGGAGTGAAGCGACAGCGTCTCGATGCCAGCGTCCTCGCCCGCGTCGTAGAGGGCCGTCTGACACCGCTCGGCCATCGGCGTCGGTTCGAGGTCGAACGGCCGTTCGAAGGCAGTATCGACGGCGCGGTCGGTTTCGAGACGGGCCAGTTCCTCGCGAGCGACGCCGACGAGGTGTTCCATCGAGTCGTAGTCGACGCTCCGAACGTCGAGTCCAGCCTCGATGCCTCCGGGAACGACGTTCGTCGCGTTCGGGGATACGTTTAGACTGCCGACGGTTCCGACGGCGGCAGGGTCCGTTTCGGCTCGGGCTTCGGCGGCCCGCTCGACTCCGAGGACGAACTCGCTTGCGGCCGCCAGTGCATCAGTTCGCTGGCCCATCGGCGTCGACCCCGCGTGGTCGGCGGCACCCTCGATTCGCACATCACAGTGGGTGATGCCGGTGATGTCGGTGACGATGCCCGCGGGGACGCCGGCCGATTCGAGTTCGGTGTGCTGTTCGACGTGGAGTTCGAGCCACGCGTCCCACTCGCCGGCGTCGAGGCGGTCCTCGCCGCGGAATCCGATATCCTCCAGTGCGGCGGCGAGAGTCGTCCCGTCGTCGGCTTCGAGTGCGAGCGCCTCGTCGACGCTTCGGGCACCGACGGCGACCGACGACCCGAGCAACCCGTCGGCGAACCGGCCACCCTCTTCCTCGGTGAAGGAGACGACTTCAAGGGGTCGTTCGGGGTCGATGCCTGTTTCCTGCATCGCTCGAACGGCTTCGAGGGCGGCGTAGACGCCGAGCGGGCCGTCGAAGATGCCGCCCTCCGTGACGGAGTCGAGGTGGCTCCCGGCGGCGACGGGTGCGGCATCCGGGTCGGCGCCGTCGGGCGTCCACCGCCCGACGACGTTGCCGACCGAATCGATGCGCACGTCGAGGTCCGCGTCCTCGAGCCGTTCGAGGAGGTACTCACGCGCCTTTCGGTTCGCCTCGCTCCCACAGCGGACGGTTCGGCCCCACCGCTGTGGTGGCTCTTCGACCCCGGCGCCGAAGGCGCCGTTCGCTTCGAGGTCGGACCACAGTCGGTCGGCGTCGACGGCCGGTCGGTCGGTCACGTCAGTCACGCCACTTGATGGAACAGCCCCGAGAGGGATAGTCCTCCGCGTCGGGCGTCTCGCCGGCGAGGACGCTCTCGATTGCCCCGCGAATCTCGTAGCCGGGTTTCCCGGAGGGCTCCTCGTCGGGGTTCGTCGCGTCGTCGAACCGACCGTGATAGACGAGTCGGAAGTCGTCGTCGTCGTTGCGGAACAGGAAGGGGTCTGGCGTACACACCGCGCCGTAGGCTTCGGCGACCTCCTGTGTGTCGTCGCGGAGGTAGGCGGTGATGTCGATGTCACCGCGCTCGACGTACTCCACCATCTTCTCGAAGGAGTCCTCGGGGTACTCCTCGGCGTCGTTGGGGTTGATACCGACGACGGCCACGTCCTCGTAATCTGCGGCGATGGCGTTCATCGCACCGTACTTCGCCTTCGCGTAGGGACAGTGGTTGCAGGTGAACACGACCAACAGAGCGTCGTGGTCGTCGAAGTCACCGAGCGTGTACGTCTCGCCGTCGGTTCCCTCCAGTTTGAACTCCGGAGCCAGGTCCCCGTGGTCCAGTACGTCCGATTCGGATTCCAGTGCGACCATACGCGTGGTTGGGCGGCCACGCCCCTAAACGCATCCCTACCCCTCGAAGGTCGTCAAAAAGACGGCGACGGCCGCGAGCAGGATGCCGACGCCCTTCCGCAGCGTCAGCGTCTCCTCGAGGAAGACGACGCCGAGAACCGAACTGGCGACGAGAAAGAGGCCGAAGACGGGGACGACGACGCTGACGGGGCCGGCCGCGAGCGCCCGGTAGTAGGCGAGGATGCCGACCGCCAGACAGCCGCCGGCGGCGTACATGTACGGTGCGTGCTCGTGGGTGAGCGCCGAGACCAGCGGCTTGTCGGTAGCGACGATGACGACGAGGGCGGTGAGAACGAGCATACCGTTGGTGACGAAGGCGACCGTATCCGAGGGGAGTTCCTGCGTGGCGAGTTTCGTCAGCGGCGCGACGAGCGTGTAGGCGACGAGCGCGAGGAGTGCATACCACAGATACTGCATGCGTTCACTCGAAGCGAGACGTGGAAGGTGCTGTCGGTTTCGGCGGGGTCACTCGACGAGTGTGGCAAGCAGAACCGACAGTCCGAGCGCGACAGCGGCCGTGGCGGCGACACCGAGGAAGGCGACGCCGACACTGGACGTTTCGATGAAGTAGCCGAAGATGGGTGGGGCGACCGCGCCGCCGCCGGAGATGCCGACCGTCATGAGTGCGAAGTTCTTTCCCACGTCGCCGCGCTCGGAGGCGAGGTCGGTGAGCGTCGAGCGGGCGGGCCGCGAGAGGTCGATAGTCGCGGCGAGCACCAACACGAGTCCGACCGCCGCGACGACCGGGACGGCCACCGACGCCAACAGGGCAGCGAGAACGACGAGCGAGCCGTACCCGGCGTACAGAAGCGGCAGCGGTCCGGTTCGGTCGGCGACGTACCCGCCGACGAGGAGGACGACTGCGCCGACGACGAGCATGACGCTGGCGACCACGTTCGCGGGTTCCGACGGGAGCCCGTAGCCCGAATCCAGAAGCGTCGCGGCGTAGGTTCGAATCCCCCACGCGGCGACGCTGTTGACGAACCACAGCGTCGTCAACACCAGGATGACCGGAGAGCCGCCGACCGTTCGGCCGTAGGCGAGTAGGCGACCGCCGGCCGAGCGGAGTCGACCGAAAAGCGACGGCGGGCCGCCGAGTGACTCGGGTGCCGAGTCTTCCTCGGCGAGGGCACCGGCGCGGGCGATCGAGGCCGGGACGTGTCGGACCGCGAGGGCCGCGACTCCGGTGTAGACGGCGCCGAGAACGGCGAT
>JBMCDV010000053.1:0-7919 GCA_048618255.1 Natronomonas sp.
CTTCCTGGGTATCTGGAGAGCGCCGGCACCGTAGCCGCGGTCGTCCTCGTCGGTCGGCTGGTCGCCGCCGTAACGCTGCCGCTTGCGGTGTTCGCGTGGGGCATCTACGGCATCCTGTTTTGGGTTCGTGAGCTCCAGCGCCTGCCGGCGATGGTTGCGGGACGGTCGGCCGTCGGCGATGACGACGCCACGCCCGCAGTCGCACGGATTCCGGGTGCGATGCTGCCGGCGAACGCCCTCGTCTTCGTCACCGTCGGCCTCTTCAGCCGACTCCTCCAGCCGCGGTTCGAGGCCAGCGAGCGCCTCGGTACCACCGCCCACCTGTGGCCCATCGCGCTGTATCTTCTGGCGACGTTGGTGCTGTTCGGCGGCTGTGCGTGGACGGTCCGACGAGCGTGGCAGATATCTCCCCAGTCGGTCGACGACGAGGCGGTCGTCCTCGCGGTCGCGTTCCTCGGCACGCAGTGGACGCTACTGGCGATGAACGCACTGCTTACCCTCATCACCCCCTTCGAGGCCGTCTCTCTCGGCGCCGTGTTCCTCGTCGCCGTCGTCGTCCTCCTCGGATACGTCAGGTTCAGTCTCGACGTCACCGAATCGGCGTCGGTCGGCCCCGTTTCCGGCGACGGCCTGTTCGCCGCCGTAACGGCCAGCCTCGCGATCGCAGGGGCGGGGTTTCTCCACTGGTACTACCCCAGCGCATCGCCGTGGCTCCCCGGCATCCTCCTCGCCTTCGCGGCGGCCGTGGCGGGACTCTACGTCTTGAGCCGCGAGTAATCCGGGAGACACTGCGACCGAGACGCAACCCTTATGTCCAAATGAGTTCGTTAGTGTACAGTAATGCACACCAGTGACGAGTTGGCACCTGCCGTTCGGTCCATCCTCGAAGCGGCCGAAGAACGGCCGGGGAGCGAAAAACGTCTCTCCGTCGACCCGCGGTCGCTGCCGGCGGCCATCGAGGCCGCAGCGGCCGACGGCCGGGCACCGATACTCGCGGAAGTGAAGCCGACCAGTCCGACGACCGACGGCGAGCGCGCGGACGACCCCGTCGAGCTCGCCGAGGCGATGGTCGACGGCGGGGCGGCGGCGCTGTCGGTGCTGACCGAACCCGAACACTTCGGCGGGTCTCCGGAGACGCTGCAAGCGGTCCGAGAGGCCGTCGACGTGCCCGTCCTCCGGAAGGACTTCATCGTCAAGGAGTCCCAACTCGACACCGTCGAAGCGGACGTGGTCCTGCTCATCGTCCGATTCGTCGACGACCTCGAGGGACTGCTGGCCGCCGCTCGCGAGCGGGGCTTTCAGGTCCTCGTCGAGGTCCACACCGAGGCGGAGCTCCGTGAGGCGCTCGACGCCGGCGCCGGCATCGTCGGCATCAACAACCGCGACCTCGGCCGACTGGAGGTCGATCTGGGCACCTTCGAGCGCGTCGCCGAGGCGGTTCCGGCAGAGGACTGCGAGAGCGTCACCCTGATTGCGGAAAGCGGCGTATCGACGCCCGAAGACGTCCGGCGGATGCGGGCGGCCGGCGCCGACGCGTTGCTCGTCGGGTCGGCCATCATGGACGGCCCCGTTCGGGAGAACACGGAGCGACTCACCAATGTCTGAATCACAGCACACGTTCGGCGATTACGGCGGCCAGTACGTCCCCGAGGCACTGATGCCCGCCATCGAGGAGTTGACCGACGCCTACGAGCGGTACGTCCTGAACAACGAAGACGGGTTCATGGACGAGTTCCGACAGCGCATCCGGGACTTCGGCGGGCGGCCGACCCCGCTACAGCGGGCCGACCAGCTCTCGGAGCGGTACGGGACTGAAGTGTATCTCAAACGCGAGGACCTGCTGCACGGCGGCGCACACAAACTCAACAACGCCCTCGGGCAGGTGTTGCTCGCGAAGTACATGGGCAAAGAGCGCATCATCGCCGAGACCGGCGCGGGCCAACACGGCACCGCCACCGCGATGGCGGCGGCCCACCTCGATATGCCGTGTGAAATCTACATGGGTCGTCGGGACATCAACCGCCAGCGACCCAACGTCTTCCGGATGCGCATCAACGGCGCCGAGCTCAACCCCGTCGACATCGGCCGCGGAACGCTGAAGGAGGCGATAAGCGAGACGATGCGCGATTGGGCGACGACCGTCGAGACGACCCATTACGTCATCGGGTCGGTGGTCGGCCCGGCACCGTTCCCCGCGATGGTCCGGGATTTCCAGTCGGTCATCTCCGAGGAGGCTCGCCGACAGTTCGACGAGCAGGTCGGCGGCCTGCCGGGCGCCGTCGTCGCCTGCGCCGGCGGCGGGTCCAACACCATGGGCACCTTCGCGAATTTCATCGACGAGGAAAGCGCGGAGCCACGCTCCGCGGCCGATTCGAGCGGGGAGCAACGCGACCCGCGAGACGTCGCCCTCTACGCCGTCGAGGCCGGCGGGTCGACGCTGTCCGTCGACGAGGAGGCAGGCGTCGCGCCCAACTCGGCGTCGCTGTCAATCGGGGAGGAGGGTGTCCTCCACGGCGCGCGGACGAAACTGCTACAGGACAGCCACGGTCAAATCATGGAGTCCCACAGCGTCTCCTCGGGACTGGACTACTCCGGCGTCGGGCCGGAACTGGCCTACCTCGTCGACGAGGGCCGCGTGACGCCGGTGACCGTCGACGACGACGAGGCACTGGAGGCGTTCCACCGCCTCTCCCAGGACGAGGGCATCATCCCGGCACTGGAGACGGCCCACGCCTTCGGCTTCCTCGAGTCGGTCGCCGGGCCCGACGGCGACGGCTCCGTCGAGTTGCCCGAAACGGTGGTCGTCAACGTCTCGGGCCGTGGCGACAAGGACCTTGAAGCCGTCATCGAGGAGACCGACAAACGGGACCTCGATAACGCGCCGACGATGGAGGTGTTCGAGTAGTGAGCGAGGACGACCGCAGGGCGTCCTCGAAAGATGGCGAGCGGGGAGCGGATACGACCCGCGAGACGAGCGATAGCGAGCGAAGCGAATCCTCGCCTCTCGAAGACGCCTTCGACGAACCCGCCTTCGTCCCCTATCTCGCCGCTGGCGACCCGGACTTCGAATCCTCCATCGAATACGTCGAGGCGCTGGCCCGCGGCGGCGCCGACATCATCGAACTCGGCCTGCCGTTTTCTGAACCCATCGCCGAGGGACCGACCATCCAGCAGGCCGTCGTCCGGTCGCTGGAGGGCGGGATGACCCCCGAGCGGTTCTTCGAGTTCGTCGAGGAACTGGACGTGGACGTACCGCTGGTGTGTATGACCTACTACAACCTCATCTACCAGTACGGCTCGGAGGGCGAACCGCCCGTCCGGCCGTTCGTCGAGCGCGCCGCCGAGGCGGACATCGACGGCTTCGTCGTCCCCGACCTCCCCGCCGAGGAGGCCGGTCCTCTCCGGGAGGCCTGCGACGAGTTCGGCCTCGATTTGGTGTTCATCGTCGCCCCGACGACGCGAGGCGACCGACTGGAGCGCATGATGGCACAGGTCTCGGGGTACGTCTACGTCCAGGCTCGACTCGGCGTCACGGGCGCCCGCGCCGACGTGAGCGACCAGACCGAGGAGAGTCTCGCCCGCATCGCCGAGTACGACGTGCCGAAGGCAGTCGGGTTCGGTATCTCCAGCGGCGAACAGGCAGCCGACGTGGTCGCGGCGGGCGCCGACGGCGTCATCGTCGGGTCGGCGCTCGTCGACATCGTCGCCGACGGCGTCGAGAACGACCGACCGACCGCGGAAGTGGCCGACCGACTCGAATCACTCGCGCGAGAGTTGAAACAGGGGGCACTCGACGGCGCGCAACGTCGGCCGCGACCGGAAGGAACATGACCGAACATGCCACACCATCACGTAACATGACTGCAGGGACCGCCGCACGCCTCGACCGCATCGGAACCGACGGACGCTACGTCGTCGTTCCGATGGACCACGGCATCACACTCGGTCCGGTAAAAGGCCTCAAGGACATCGAATCGACCATCGCCGCCGTCACCCGTGGCGGGGCCGACAGCGTCCTCACACAGAAGGGAATCGCCCCTCGCGTCCACGGCAACACCAACGGCGCGGGCTACATCGCCCACCTCAACGGCTCGACGGTCATCGGCCCCGATGCCAACGACAAGCGCATGACGGGGTCGGTGAAAGCCGCCATCCGCGCCGGCGCCGACGCCGTCTCCTTGCACATCAACGTCGGTTCGAACCACGAACGCGAGCAAATAGAAGACCTCGCCGAGATGACCGACGAAGCCGCCGAGTACGGCATGCCGGTGTTGGCGATGACGTACGCCCGCGGTCCGGACATCGAGGGCGACGACCCCGAGGCGCTCGGCCACGCTGTCCGCCTCGGAGAGGAGTTGGGTGCCGACGTAATCAAGACGGGCTACAGCGGCGACGCCGAGAGCTTCGAACACGTCTGTGAGTCGACGCGACTGCCGGTGCTCATCGCCGGCGGGTCACCGGGGGGCGACCTCGCGGCGCTGGAAGACGTTCGCGGTGCGATGGACGCCGGTGGGGCGGGCGTCTCGATGGGCCGAACCATCTTCCAGCACGACGACCCCGAGAAGATGGCGCGTGCAGTGTCGCTCGTCGTCCACGACGACTACGGCGCCGAGGAGGCCCTCAAAGCTGCCGGCCTCGCGGTCGAGGCCTGAACCGCGGTCGTTCGTTTCTGCCGAGCAAAGTTTCAAATGCGTTCGCTCGCCGGTCGTCCTATGGACATAGCCGGGGCATCGGCGGTGTGTGACGACGCCATCGAGTCGCATCGACCGTCGTCGCTGATACGGAGACACCGGCTATCGCCGCGAGTCCGCCACCGACATCTGGACCGCCCTCGCCCTCGACGCCGAGGTCAGGAACGGGCGTCTGGATACCGACTGCAGGGGCGAAAGCGCCACCGAGAACGATACCGGCGAGACAACAGACAGCGAGCACCGCTCGCACCATCGTATCGCGTTCCCCCGACCCAGTCTCACCGGGGGGTTCGAGCCCATCCACATTAGTGTGTGGTTGATTCGGCACGCGAATCCGGCCGCTCCCGCCACGTTCAATAGCCGGCCCCGCAACCGACGAGGTATGACACGCTCCGTCTGGCTGAAAGCCGACGACGCCGTCGGCGACTGGGAGGCGCGCAAGCGCCGCATCACCGCCGGTCTCGAAGCCGGCGTCGACTGGGTACTCGTCGACCAGCGCGACATCGGCCGCGTACGGGAACTCGGCTCCGTCAATGTCGCCGCCTTCGCGGGCGACGACGTCCACGTCATGGACGCCGAACAGGAAGAGGAAGCCGAACCCGACGCCGTCATCGTCGGCAAGGGCGGCGAGGGCGACGGCACCGTCGACCTCCCCTCGGACTTCTCCGGGTCGGCCGATTTGACGACCCTCCGCCGCACCGAGGGAACCGCCGGCTCGTACGTCCGCATCCTCGATTCCGACTACGAGACCTTCGCCGAGGAAGCCGCCAAGGACGCCGATTTCACCATCGTCGTCGGCGAGGACTGGCAAATCATTCCCCTCGAGAATCTAATCGCCCGAATCGGCGAGGAGACCGACCTCGTCGCCGGCGTCCAGACCGCCGAAGAGGCCAAAACCGCCTTCGAGACGCTGGAACTCGGCGCCGACGCCGTCCTGTTGGACACCGACAGCCCCGACGAGATTCGCGCCACCGTCGAGGTTCGGGATGTCACCAAACGCGAACAACTCGACCTCCAGTACGCGACGGTGACGGCCGTCGAGGAGACCGGCTCGGCCGACCGGGTCTGCGTCGACACCGCCTCGATGCTCGACCACGACGAGGGGATGCTCGTGGGCTCGATGTCCCGCGGACTGTTCTTCGTCCACGCCGAAACCGCCGACTCGCCGTACGTCGCCTCCCGCCCGTTCCGCGTCAACGCCGGCGCGGTCCACGCCTACGTCCGGACGCCCGGCGGGGAGACGAAGTACCTCGCGGAGTTGAAATCCGGCGACGACGTCCAAATCGTCGACACCAGCGGCGAGACTCGCGAAACCATCGTCGGGCGCGCGAAAATCGAACAGCGACCGATGTTCCGCGTCGAAGCCGAGATGGAGAACGGCGACCGTATCGAGACGCTGCTGCAGAACGCCGAAACCATCAAGGTCGCCACCGAGTCGGGACGGAAGGCCGTCACCGACCTCGAAGCCGGCGACGAGGTGCTCGTCTACTACGAGGACGTGGCGCGGCACTTCGGCGAGGAAGTCGAGGAGAGCATCATCGAACAGTAATCGCGCGACTGAGACGGCGGTCCGTTCTGTCTCATCTAGGTAACCGACATCAATTCCGTAACAATCGGTTTTTCGGACTTGCGAAACCTACTGTAGTTGATGTCAAACGTTACCCAGACTGACCGTGACGCCCCCAGCCTCGACGTCGAGAGCGACTGGAACTGCCTGTTCGTCGGCGGCGAGTGGCATACCCCAGGCGACCGCGAGACGATTACCGTCGATGACCCCTCGACGCGAGAGCCGTGGACCGACGTGCCCGCGGGAACCGTCGAGGATGTCGACGCAGCCTATGATGCCGCAACGAAAGCACAGGCGTCGTGGGAGGAACGCAACCCGGCCGAACGGGCGGCCCTCGTCGACCGTGTCCACGACCTGATGGAGGACAACGAAGAGGCCATCGCCGAACTGTTGCAGACAGAATCCGGCAGCGCACAACTGAAGAGCACCCTCGAGTTCCAGACCGCGGTCGCCGACGTGGCCGAGGCGACGACGATGCCATCGCGAGCAGGTGGTGACGTTCGTGACTCCACCATCGCCGGCAAGGAGAACCTCGTCAAGCGTGAAGCGGCAGGCGTCGTCGCGGTGATTCCGCCGTGGAACTTCCCGCTGCACCTTGCGATTCGGGCCGTCGCGCCAGCGGTCGCGTTGGGCAACGCCGTCGTCATCAAACCCGCCTCCGAGACACCGGTGACGAGTGGCCTCCTCATCGGTAAACTGTTCGAGATGGCCGGTGCGCCGTCGGGCCTCGTGAACGTGGTAACCGGGCGTGGTTCCGACATCGGCGACCGCGTGGCGGGTCACCCCGACGTAGACGTGGTGGCCTTCACCGGGTCGACCGAAGTGGGCCGGCACGTCGCTAAACAGGCCGTCGACTCGCTCGCCTTCCCCGCGATGGAGTTGGGCGGCAACGGCCCGAACGTCGTCCTCGAAGACGCCGACCTCGACAACACCATCTCGGGGAGTGCCTTCGGGAGTTTCGCCCATCAGGGACAGGTGTGTATCTCAGTCAATCGACACCTCGTCCACGAATCCGTCTACGACGAGTTCGTGGCGGGCCTCGTCGAGAAAGCCGAGCTGCTTCCGACGGGGAGCGCCCACAGTCCGGCGACGTTCGTCGGCCCCATCATCAACGAGAGCCAACGCGACGGGATTCTCGAGTACATCGAGGAGACCGTCGAGCAGGGCGCGGCCTTGGAGACCGGCGGTGATACCGTCCCCGTCGACGGCGTCGAGGACTCGCTGGTCGTCGAACCGACGGTGCTATCGGACGTGAGCAACGACATGGCCGCCGCCTGCAACGAACACTTTGGGCCTATCGCCCCCGTCATCCCCTTCTCCGAGGACGAGGAGGCCATCGAGCTCGCCAACGCGACGGAGTACGGACTGGCCGCGTCGGTGTGGTCGGGCGACCGCAACCGCGCCGAGGACGTCGCCGACGAGATCGACTCCGGAATGGTTCACATCAACGACCAACCCATCAACGAGGAACCGGACGTCCCGTTCGGCGGGATGAAGGCCTCCGGAATCGGCCGGTTCCACGGCGACGCCATCATCGAGGAGTTGACCGAGACGAAGTGGATTTCCGTCCAGCGCGAACAACGGTCGTTCCCGTTCTGAACGGCGGTTCGGCCGGATTTCCCTCGGTCGGCGCACGTAAGCTCGTATTACCGGTGTATACC
>JBMCDV010000054.1:0-7837 GCA_048618255.1 Natronomonas sp.
GGGTGGAACGTCGAGAAACTCGACAGCATCGCCTACGCCGACCGGACACTGACGTGGTACGCCGACGCGGCGTGGGCGAGTGCTTACGTCTCCGGCGACATCGACGCAAGCGAATACGGCCGCCGAATCAACGAGACGCTTTCCCCCGCTGTCGTCGTCGGCGACGACTGAATCGTGACAAAGGTTTTCATACCTCCCCGCCGTTGCCGGAGGTATGGAAACGTACGTCCGACTGCTGTGTCCCGAGTGCGGTAAGAACTGGCAGGATTCCCCGAGCGAGTTGCCCGACCCCGGCCGGACGTTCCACTGCCCGAACTGTCACGCGAGCAGACGGCTCTCGGAGTTCGCACGAACCGAACACGACCTCCAGAATCTCAAGCAGTTTTGAAACGAACGTAGCGAACGTTTAGAAGGCGTCGGTTGTCACGTCGATGTCGGCTTGGAGTCCCTCCCGGACCGCCGCGTGGACGTGACAGATTTCTTCGCCGAGTTC
Source organism: Natronomonas sp. (assembly GCA_048618255.1). Taxonomy (GTDB): domain Archaea; phylum Halobacteriota; class Halobacteria; order Halobacteriales; family Haloarculaceae; genus Natronomonas. The sequence goes on from JBMCDV010000054.1 coordinate 494, forward strand.
GATGACGCTCTCGACCTGTTCGTCGTCGAGGTCCGCTTCGATGTGGAGGTGGAAGGCGATGGATTCGAGGTCGACGTCGTCGTCGAGGGCGGCTTCGGCCTCGGCTTCGATTTTACCGAGGTCGATGTCGAGTTCGCGCTGGGCACCGGCGCGACACGCGAAACTGAAACAGGAGGCGTAGTCGGCGACGAGTACCTCGTTCGGCGTGGGACCGTCGGACCCCGTGGCGTCGATGCTCAACTCGAAATCGCCGGCCCGGCTCAGTGCGTGAAACTTCTCTTCGTTGACGGTCGTGGTCTCGATGTCAGCCATTGCGGACGAACAATCGGACGGCGAGTATAAAAAGTCGGTGTAGCTTTCGACTGCCTACAGCGTGTAGGACTCGTCGCCGTCGAGGATGACGGCTTCGGCGCCGGCGCCCGCGGCCTTCAACTCACGCTCGAAGTCCTCCGTGTCGATTTCTATCGGCGGGAACGTGTCGTAGTGCATCGGGCAGGCGTAGTCGACGTTCAGCCAGTCGGCCGCGATAGCGGCCTGAGCCGGGCCCATCGTGAAGTGGTCGCCCGCAGGAAGCGCCGCGAAGTCGGGTTCGAGGAACGGTCCGATGACCTCGCGCATCTCGACCATGAGGCTGGTGTCGCCGGCGTGATAGAACGAGGTGGTGTCGGGGTCGGACTCCTGTGTCGGCTTCTTGTCGCTGACGACGAAGCCGGCCGGCATCCCCGCCGAGGCGCCGTAGTCGGTTTCGATGCCGTTGGTGTGGTCGGCGCGGACCATCGTCACCCACGCGTCGCCACACTCGACGGTTCCACCGAGGTTCATACCCATCCCCCCGACGGCGCTGTCGTAGCCGAAGTTGTCCTCGGCGTAGCTGACGAGTTCGGGTACGGCGACGAGCGTCGCCCCCGAGAATCGGTCGGCGTCGCCGATGTGGTCGGCGTGGCCGTGGGTCAACAGGACGTAATCGGGGTCTACTTCCTCCGGGTCGGTGTCAGTCATCGGGTTTTCGAAGAACGGGTCGATGAGCAGGTCGGTGTCGTCGACCGAAACGTGCCACGTCGAGTGGCCGTAGTACGTGAGTTCCATTGCGCCCTGCACTACTCCCGTCAGCGTATTAAGCGTGGGTGTCACTCGGCGGTCGCAGCCGAGAGCGGTAGATACGACGACCGGAAACGTCAGGCCGTTCGGCGCACACGCCTCGCGTATGGACGTTCGACGGGTCGAAACCGACAGTGAACTGGACGACGCCCTCGCCGTCCGCCGCGAGGTGTTCATCGACGAACAGGGCGTCCCCGAACACAGGGAACTCGACGGCAAAGACGGCGAGGCGATACACTTCCTCGCGACCGACGAGGGAACGGCGGTCGGGGCGGCGCGAATGCGGGCGTACGACGAGGCGACGGCGAAGGCCGAACGCGTCGCAGTCGTCGAATCACATCGCGGAACCGGCCTCGGACGGGCACTGATGGATGCCCTCGAAGCCGAGGCCGCCGACCGCGGCTACGACGAGGTCGTCCTCCACGCACAGGTCCCTGTCGTCGAATTCTACGAACGCCTCGACTACGAGGTGACGAGCGAGGAGTTCGAAGACGCCGGCATCCCTCACCGCGAGATGCGGAAGCGACTCTGACCGACGAACGGCCGCGTTTCGGTCGCACTCACTTCCAGGGTGTGCCGACGACTTCGGCCTGAATCCCGTGGCCGACGCGCAGTCGGCAGTCGGATTCGGGCGTGGCGATACACGGCAGGACGTATCCGGCTTCGAGCGAGCGCGGTTTCAACGCCCGAGGCGGCTTCCGATGGCACATCTCGCCTTCGAGTAGTTCCGCGGTGCAGGTGCCGCAGGCACCGTAGAGACAGCCGTACGGGAGGGCCACGCCGGCCCGCTCGGCGGCGTCGACGACGGTTTCACCGCTGCCGACCCGAACCGTCTCGGTCCGTCCGTCCGGCCAGACGAGTTCGACGGCGTCGGTGGCCGTCTCCGGGGCGACCATTCACTGCCAGACGTCGCTGGTGCAGTCGCCGCCCGGCCAGCGAATCTCGTGGGCGCGTGCGGGTCCGCCCGGTGCATCGCCGAAGTCGACGAGGAACTCCTCGTCCAACTCCATCCGCCCTTCTTCGGGGTAGACGTCGGCTTTCAGCATCAGCGACCCCTCCTCGGCGATGTCCGGGAAGAACTGGTTGTCCCACGAGGAGAACAGCGACGTCGTCCAGTAGAGCCGTCGGCTGTCTCGCGAGAGCTGGAGCATCTGTGGTGCGCCGCGTATCTCCTCGCCTCCGACCTCCTGTCGGTCGCCGAAGAGACCGCCGGCCCACACCCGGTCGACCAGTCGTGGATTGCCCGCATCGCTCACGTCGTACATCCGCACGTCGCCGTGGAGCCAGTTCGAAAAGAACAGGTACTGGTCGTCCAGCGACAACAGGAGGTCCGTGATGAGCGGCGGCACCGGCATATCCCAGTCCTCGTGTTCCCGGGCGTCCTCGTCGATGACGACGTCCCAGTCCCACGTGCCGTCGTCGGTCTCATAGAACCGGATGATGTTCGAGGACAGCGCCGCTCCGACGTATCCCTGCGTTTCCTCGGGGTTGTGGCTCATCCGAACTTCGAGCGGAATCCGGCCCTGCTCGCCGAAGGTGAGCGTCTGTTGGTGCTCGCGGTCGTTCCACGACCAGATGTGGATGCTGTCGCCGTACTCGCCGTTCTCGACGTCTTCGAGGTCGAACCCCGGATAGTACGTGTTCGGCGCGGCCCACTCGCTGGAGATGAGGACGTCGTGCCGCGGCTGGTACCAGTAGTCGTAGTTCATCTCCATCTCGCCGCGGTCGGCCTCCCAGTGGCCGTCGATGCTGAAATCCTCCTGGTCCAACTGGAGGAAGCCCCCGGGGAGTTTGCCGTCGGAGTCGCCCAGCATACTGATGACGATTTTCCCACCGGGGACACAGTGGACGGTGTGCGGTGCCGAGAGGTTGTGCTCGAACACCTCTTCGGGCTCGATGACTTTCACCATCTCGGGGTCCCGTGGGTCCTCGGCGTCGATGATGTGAATGCGGGAAGACCGCTGGCCGGGGACGACCAGATACTGCCGTGACAGCCCCTCGGCGTGACAGGACGACGAGCAGGCGTTCCAGCCGAAGTGATGCAGTTCGTCGCCCTTGTTGGGCATCTCTATCACGTCGATGAGTTCACTGTACGTCTCCGAATCGGGGTCGAGGTCTACGATACCGACGAAATCCGGCCCGTCGTTCTCCATGCCGACTCGTGGTGCCATCACGTAGGCCGTCTTTTCGCGACTGCTCTCGGTACGCATCGCGGCCGGCGTCGGATACCCCGGCCCCTCGACTTCGTGGTGTTCGTGGCCGTGACCCTCGGAACCGTGGGTGGGTTCGTCTGTGCTCATCCCGACTGTAATTCGATACCTACCTAATTAATGATGTGGGTCATTCGCATCCGCCTCGACGCCATCATCGACAGGGTCACGCGGCTATTCGCAGAAGTCGTCGCCGTCGGCCCACAAAAGCGTGGGGCAGGCTCCCGGAACCGCGAACGCTTAAGCCACGGCCGGCCGTCGGACGCCGATATGAGATACGTCCGATTCCGTGACTCCGAAGGGACGGTGCGCCGCGGCGAGTGGACCGACGAGGCGGGCGCCGAAATCGACGCCTACCCCGTAGACGAGGGACGAATCGACCTCGGCGAGGAGACGGTCGCCGCCGACGAAGTCGAGATACTGCCGCCGTGTGACCCCTCGAAAATCGTCTGTGTCGGCCTCAACTACGCCGACCACGCGGCCGAACAGGGCAAGGAGGTACCCGACCGCCCGCTTCTGTTCCTCAAACCGCCGAACGCGGTCGCCAGCCACGGCCAGACTGTCGAGTTGCTGCCCGACAAGCAGCGACTCGACTACGAGGCGGAGTTGGGCGTCGTCATCGGCGAGCGCTGTCGGAACGTCGATGCCGACGACGCCGACTCGGTCATCGCGGGGTACACCTGCGCGAACGACCTCTCGAACCGCGACGACCAGTCCATCGAGACCAACTGGATTCGCGGGAAGGCCTTCGACAACGCTGCACCAATCGGCCCGGTCTTGGCCTCCCCCGAGGAAGTTCCGGACGACGCCGCCGTCCAGTGTCGGGTCAACGGCGAACTCCGGCAGGACTCCTCCCGAGAGCAGTTCATCTTCTCGGTGCCGGAACTCATAGAGGAGATTACGGCGTACCTGACGCTCGAAGCGGGCGACGTGATTTCGACGGGAACGCCCGAGGGCGTCGGCCCCTTGGAGGACGGCGACACGGTCGAGGTGACCGTCGAGGGCGTCGGAACGCTCGAAAACGAAATTCGGATTCCCTAGAAGGGTAGGCCGTATCGACCGGCAACTCCCAGGAGACCGGCGACGACGAGCAGTAACGCCGCGAAGACGGCCGCGGCGAGATAGAACGGCCGGGCGTCGCGGGCCGGTTCGCGGATTTTCCCCGACTCGACGCCGCGCTGTGCGCGGGCGCTACCGATTTCGACGACCGCCGCGAGCGCGAGCCACAGCGCCAGCATCGTGAGGACGAGATGTCCCGTTCCCGTTCCGGTCAGCGATTCGACCGAGTACAGCGTCCCCGCGAGATGCCCGCCCGTGAGGAACGTCACGAGGACGCTGAGTCGCGTCACCCACTGGAGTTTCGAGACGATACTACCGAAGTTTTCGGGGGCGATGTCGCCGTCCATCGCGAGCGGGAGGACGGCGGCGACGACGAACAGGACCGCCCCGGCCCACAGCGACGCGAAGGCCGTGTGGAGGGTGTACATAATCGTACCTATGACCATACGCCAAGGCCGAACGCCGACCACAAATAAACACCCGAACCGGCAGAGCCGTTTTGTGTCGGGCCGCCGTCGCCTCGGTATGGACCTCATCGAGGCGTTCGACCCGGAGGGTGCGGTCGCCGTCGTCGGCGCCGGCGGCAAGAAGTCGACGCTGTACGCGCTTTCGGCCGCTCTCGACCGGGCCGTCGTCACCGCGACGGTTCGCATTCCGCCGTTCGAAGGCCACGTGGAGCGTCTCGTCGTCACCGACGACCCGGTCGGCGCCGTCGAGACAGCCCGACCGGACGACTGGCCGCTCGGTGTCGTTCCCGGACGCGACGGCGACCGTGAGCGGTATCTCGGCTACGAGACGGAGACGGTCGACGAACTGGCCGACGCGACGGACGCGCCGATACTCATCAAGGCAGACGGGGCGCGACGCCGGTGGTTCAAAGCGCCGGCCGACGACGAACCCCAGATACCGGCCACCGCCGACGTGGTTGTTCCCGTCGCGAGCGCCCGTGCGGTCGGCGAACCGCTGACCGACGAGCGCGTCCACCGACCCGAACGAGTCGCCGAACTGACAGAGCTCGGTATCGGCGACGAGATACGTCCGGGCGACATCGTGACCGTCCTGACTCACGACGACGGCGGACTGAAGGGCGTCCCAGATGGAGCCCGCGTCGTCCCGCTTTTGAACATGGTCGACGACGAGTCACTGGAAACGATCGCCCGAGAAATCGCGACCGATTTGCTCGAACACCCACGCATCGACCGGGTCGTTCTCGGGCGGATGGACCTTCGGAACGTCGTCGACGTGGTGTCCGGGTGAGTTACTCGCGGTCCTCAAGTTCGAACGTCGCCTTGACCGACGCCTCGACTTCCACCGGTGTCGGCTCGAAATCGCCAGTTGTCGATGCCAGCGCGTCGTCGACGATGCTCTCCATCCTGTTGACCCTGTGGTCCGTCGTCACCTCGATGACCTCACCGACGGACCGTTCTTCGGCGGCGGCGATGGCTTCAGCCTGCCGTCGTGCCGTCTCGGTCGCTTCAGTCAAGGCCGCTTCACCGAGCCGTCTACGCTCGGCATCGCCGATGTCGAAGCGTACGTTCTCGACGCCGATGCCGGTCACCGAATCGAGGGCCGTACACACGACTGTTCCGGCCGTCTCGGGAAGGCAATCGACCGTCAGCGACAACTCCGTTCGGTAGTCCGGGTCCTCGTTCGTGAATTCGAACCCGCTTTCCCTGTTCTCGATTCGGGTGTCCGTCGTCCGGACGCAGTCCTCGGGCACGTCGGTCGTCGAGAGCGCCTCGCGGACCGCCGCTTCGCGGTCGCGTGCCTTCCGGTGTGTGACTTCGGCCGAATCGTGTCGCCCCTCGACCCACAACTGCACTTCGGCGATGTCCGGCTTCGCTGTCCTCCGCCCCGTCCCACTCGTGGTGACCGTCGGTTCGGTCATACGTACTCGTGACGGCGGAACGACATAGTTCCTCGGACGAGGTTACAGGAACTCGACGGTGCCGTCGCCGTTGGTGACGTGGACCTCGAAGTCCATCGTGTCGGTCGACTGTTCGACCAGCGTCCAGTACCGCTCGGCGATGGCGTCGGGGTCCAGATACGAACCGGCGTCGTCTTCGACACCCTCCGGCGGTCGGATGACACCATCTAAGACGACGTGGGCGACGTGAACGCCTTCGGAGCCGAGCTCCTGTGCCATCGACTGTGCGAGGCCGCGGCAGGCGAACTTCGCGGCGCTAAATCCGACCGACCCCGCGCGCCCACGGACCGAGGTGGTCGCGCCGGTGAAGATGACCGTTCCGCCGTCGCCATCCACCATGTCCGAGACGGCTTCCTGTGAGCAGCGGAACGCCGCCTCCGGGCCGACGGCCATCGCCCGTCGGAAGTCATCCGTTGATTGCTCCAAGAGGCCGTCCCAGGACGCGGCCGAGGCGTGATTGACGAGCACGTCAACGTCGCCGAATGCCTCCCGCGTCTTCGCGAAGGCAGCCTCGATGTCTGTGGGTTCGGCGAGGTCCGTCGGCACGGCGAGCGTCTCGCCGGGCGTCCCTTCGTCGAGTCGGGTCGCGAGCCCGTCGAGGTACTCCGCGGACCGCGCCAGCAGGGCGACCGAACAGCCTTCCTGTGCGAACCGTTCGGCGAGCGACGCGCCCAATCCGGGGCCGACTCCGGCGATAACTGCAGTTCGTGGCATACCCGACAGACGGTTTCCGACGACAAGAGCGTGGCCCTACTCGCGGAGTCGCTCGGCAGCCCACCGCAAATCGTCGGGTGTGTCGACGCTCTCGAAACTGTCGAGACTGCCGTTGGCGGTGAGGTCGCTGCGCTCGACGACGACGTAGTCCAAGGAGAACAGCGGTTCGATGATTCGAGTGTCCTCCTCTTCGAGGGCGGCCGCACAGGCGTCGGCCATCGGCTCGGGACGATAGACGGCGTGTAGCGGCTCGAACCAGTCGCCGGGGCGCGGGACGGCAGCATCGTGGCCCGCCACACGCTCGAAGAGGTGCTCGAAGATGCCGGAGTCGAGAAG
>JBMCDV010000055.1:0-7815 GCA_048618255.1 Natronomonas sp.
GAATCCGCCGACGCGGCGTTCGACGGCCGCCCGTTCGGGGGGGTCGACCCGAGGAGCGTGACGACCCACCGCGCGGGCAACCGGCGTTATCGACCGCTCGATAGCGGATTCGAGTCGCCCGCGATTCCGCCAACCGAGGAAGCCGACGACCGGAAGCGCGACCGCCAATCCGAGGGCTGCGGCCGCCGCCCACTGCAGCGCCTCGGTTCCAGCGGTCGCGACGACGGAGAAGTACGCCACGCCGACGAGCGACAGCGCCGTCGACGGGACGAAGTTCAGCGCGTCGGCGCTGGCAATCGAGGCGAGCGCCGTCTCGTACTTCGTCTCGGCGGCTTCCGAGATGAGAAGCGCACTTACCGGTTCGCCGCCGGCCTGGCCGAACGGCGTGACGTTGTTGGAGAACAGCACGCCGGCGTAGACCGCGACCGACCGCGGAACGGACACGTGAGCACCGAGGGCGCCGAGTACCGTCCGGAGCGCCAGTGCCCACGCGAACAGCCACAGCGACGCCGCCACGAGGACGGCACCGACAACCGACGGCCGCGCCATCGAAAGCGTCGACAGCAGTTCCCCGACACCGACGACGACTGCGAGGACGGCCAACACGACCACAGCGCCGAGAAAGCCTGCGACGGTCGTACGGGCGTCCAGAGCCATACCTGTCTGTCGGCCGTCGGGCGCTTGAACGCACCGATGGTCCTTTGACCGCAGGGAGAGAGGTTCGGATATGGACGAACGGGCGGCGCTTTCGCTCGTCGGCGAGTACGTCGAGGGGGCGGGCGACGACTGTGCAGTTCTCGACGAACTCGTGGTGACGACCGACATGCTCCACGAGACGACGGACTTCCCCGAGGGAACGACCCGCTATACGGCTGGCTGGCGAGCAGTCGGGGCCTCGCTGTCGGACGTGGCGGCGATGGGCGCCGATGCGACGGCGGCTGTCGCGGTGTACGGTGCGCCGTCGTTCCGTGAGGCTGAGCTATCTGCGTTCCTCCGCGGCTGTACGGATGTCTGTGAAGCCGTCGATGCTAAGTACGTCGGTGGCGACCTCGATGGCCACGACGAATTCACCGTCGCCACGACCGCGGTGGGCCGAAGCGACGACCCCGTCTATCGCTCCGGCGCCGCGCCCGGCGACGCAGTCTGTGTGACCGGGTCGGTCGGTCGCAGTGGGGCGGCACTCCAGTTGTTCGAAGACGGCGAGACCGCGCGTGCGAACGAGCTGTTCCGGTTCGAGCCGCGGGTGGCTACCGGCCGAGCGGTTGCCGCCGACGCCACCGCGATGATGGACTCGAGCGACGGCCTCGCGCGCTCGCTACACCAACTCGCGTCGGCGAGCGACTGCGGTTTTTCCGTCCGCTACGACGACGTTCCCGTCGACCCCGCGGTGGACGATGTTGTCGAAGACAACGCCATGCGGCGGGAGTTGGCGCTTCACTTCGGCGAGGACTTCGAGTTGGTGTTCACCGTACCCGAGAGCGCCGTCGACCGAATCAGGACAGCCACACCGGTCGAGGTGACACGAATCGGCGAGGTCACGGACGGTAGCGTCCGGATGGACGGAGCGTCGCTTTCCGACCGTGGTTTCACGCACCGATGAGTTCGAACGGAACCGGGGTGAAACACAGCGCACCGAGAACGAAGGTCAGGACGCCCACGGCCATCCGATTTCGGTCGAGGGGTTCGTCGAACACCGGTCGCGTCGGCCCCACGTACGCCAATCCCAGCGCGATGAGGCCCCAGAACACCCACAGGAACGGCGCGTTCGAACTGACGCCGGTGAACAGGTACAGGTAACCGGCGAGGGCGAACAGCCCGCCGGGGACGAGGGCGGCAATCGTCTCGGAGCGCTCGCCGACCATCGACCGGATGATGTGGCCGCCGTCGAGTTGGCCGACCGGGATGAGGTTGAGGAACGTGACGAACAGTCCGATCCACGCGCCGAAAACGATGGGACTCGCCACCAACGTTGGGTCTTCGTAGGTCAGCGGTTGGCCGGTTACCCACGAGAGGAACTGCAACAGCGGCGGATAGCCGAGTTCCAGTTGGATGGCACTCTCGCTGTTCAACACCTCCGACGGGACCGGTATCGGGTCTTGGTACAGCCCGAAAACGGCGACGCCGACGGCGGCGACCAGGCCCGCCAACGGCCCCGCGACGCCGATATCGAACAGCGCCTTCCGGTTCGGGATGCGGCCCTTCATCTTGATGACGGCCCCGAACGTGCCGATGAACGTCGGTACGGGGATGAAATACGGGAGGCTTGCCTCAACGTCGTGGTACCGTGACAGCGCGTAGTGGCCGAACTCGTGGACCCCGAGGACGCCGAGAACCGCAAGGGAGAAGGGCCAACCTGCGAGGATGTCCAGCGGCCCGTTCACCGGTTCGTAGTACCAGATGGTGCCGGCGTACAGGGTCGTCAGCACTGTCGCGACGAACATCACGACGTTGGTCCAGGGGACGCTGTCAACGCCGACGCTGCGGGGTTCGGCGACGAGCGCCTGTCGGTTCTCCGTCACCGCGACACCCGTTATCGGGTCGGGTTCGCTGTCCGAGACGACGTCGAGTCGGACCTCGTAGCCGTATTCCCGGAACAGCGGCCACAGTTGCTGTTCGAGCCGTTGGTACTCGGTCAGGGGACGACCGTAGTAGATGAGTCGGTCGTCGTCCCGTTGCACGTCGCTAACGCGGAACGACGGCAAGAGGGCCTCCGGCGGCGGCCCCTCGTGGTCCGACGCCGGTTCGACAGTGGTCATCACCCTACGGAAGGGGATTGGCGCGGATAAATCCCCTGACAGGGGCAGAAAGACGGGGACCGAGCGCAAGCGAGCGCCTGCCTCGGTTAGGACTGTTTCGACGCGTCAGGCCGGGCTGACTCGCCACGTGGTCGCGGAGGTGTAGGACCACTTCTCGACTTCGATGTCGGTGGCGGAGTCGCGTAGTTTCACCATCAGCGCACCGATTTCCTTCGGCGAGAGGTCCACGTCGTCGGCGATGAACTTGCTCTTGATGTAGACCTCACCGTCCTCCACCCGCTGACGCAGGTACGTTCGGAGGCGACCTTCCTTGGTGTCCGTGGAGGCATCCATAGTTGCGCTCATTTTCTATCTCCTCGCTTACGGCTATCTTCCGTACCGACATATAAAGGGAGGAACCTTAGGCTCACTTCGTCCCGATTCGGACGTTTTGCGGAATCACACCGACGTTTCACCAAGGCATTAGTAATCTTTAGACATTTTATAATTCGTTCTGAGATATTTTCTCTAATTTATTTTCTTGTAATTAATACGTGCCTTATCCGGAGCATCGAGCGTCAAACGAGCCATTTAGCAGCAAATTCCTCCGCCAATTGTCGCGGCTGTACACCCCCGACAACGTCTCGAGTGCACACTGTACACCCCCGACAACGTCTCGAGTGCACACCTACGTCTCGCGCTCGTGGACCCAGAACGTCTCGTCGTCGGTTACCTCCTTTTTGAATAACGGTACCTCGTCCTTCAGGCGGTCGATGCCGTCCTCGACGGCCCGGAACGCCTCCCGACGGTGCCCGGCGAGGACGACCACGAACACGATGTCCTCCCCGTCCGGAATCCGACCCGTCCTGTGGTGGAGCAGTACGTTCAGGACCCCCTCCCGTTCTTCGAGTTCGGTCTCGATAGTCTCCATGCGCCGCTCGGCGACGCCCTCGTATTTCTCGAATTCGAGATAGTGGGTCCGGTCATCTGCAGTGTCCTCTTTACCTCGGACTCGTCCGGTGAACGTAGCGATTGCACCGGCGTAGTCGGCCGAGGGGGACCGTTTGACCTCGGCGACGAGCGATTCGAGCGTCTCGTGTGGTTCGGTCCCGTGGACTGCCTCGATAGCCGCCTCAGTATCGAAGCTCGCCGCGGCGTCGGCTTCGAAGACGGCGTCTTCGACCTCGCCGCCGACCGCAATCGTCGGTAATCCGGTTTCGGCATCCCCGAGGACCGCCGCGTAGTCGTGGTCGGGCGCCAGTCGGTCGAGGGCGTCCGAAACGGACATGCCGTCACCGGTGGCTCGCCATCGCTCGTCGACGATGTACTCCGTATCGCCGTATCCGGTCGTTACGCCACCGTCGGTCGCGGTCTCGCCGACCCGGACGATGCCGACGCGGCCGTCGACGGCGACGGCCAGTCGCTCTACTGCGCGCTCGGCGTCATCGCCGAGCACAGCGAACGCGTACATAGCCTCTCCTTCGACCGCTGGGGCTTGTAGGTGTCGGAGATGTTGACAACCCTTAAGACCGAAACACGGCAACCCGAACCTAATGAGAATCGTCGTTTCTATCGGCGGGAGCGTACTCGCACCCGACCTCGACCCCGAACGGGTCCGGGGCCACGCCACGGTCATCGACGGACTCGTCGAGGACGGACACGAGGTCTCGGCCGTCGTCGGTGGTGGTGGCGTCGCCCGACGTTACATCGGTGCCGCCCGCGAACTCGGAGCCTCGGAGTACGACCTCGACGCCCTCGGCATCGACGTGACCCGGCTGAATGCACGGCTGCTCGTCACCGCGCTCGACAGTTCGGCGACCCCCGAGCCGGCCGAATCCCACGAGGCCGCACGTGCCTCCCTTCGACGCGGCGAAGTAGCGGTCATGGGTGGGACGGTTCCGGGCCACACGACCGACGCCGTCTCGGCACTGTTGGCGGAGATGGTGGACGCCGACTTGCTCGTCTACGCGACGAGCGTTCCCGGCGTCTTCTCGGCGGACCCGAAGAAGGTCGACGACGCCCAACGCTACGACCGCCTGACGGCGGCCGAACTCGTCGACGTCATCTCCAGTATCGAGACCGCCGCCGGGTCGAACGCGCCGGTCGACTTGCTCGCCGCGAAGATTCTCGAGCGCTCGGGGCTCAGAGCCGTCGTTCTCGACGGAACCGACCCCAACCGAATCGCCGACGCCGTCGCCGGTGACGCCTTCGACGGCACCGAGGTCGTCCCGAATAAGTGACCTCTACGACATCGGAACCGGACGACAGCGAGCCTTCTGGGCCGACGCAGTCGCCGACGAGATAGAGGCCCGCGACCCCGAAGAGCCCATCATCATCAAAGGTGGCGTCTCTCCCTCCGGCGTCCCACACCTCGGACACTTCAACGAAATCATGCGCGGTTACTTCGTCGCCGAGGCGCTCCGGGAGCGCGGCCGTGAGGTCCGACAGGTGTTCACCACCGACGACAAGGACCGGCTCCGGAAGCTGCCCCGAAAGCTCGCGGACCTCGAGTGGAACGTCGTCGGACTGGGCGAAGTCGACGCCGGCGCGCTCGGTCGCAACCTCGGTAAGCCCTACACCGACATCCCCGACCCCTTCGGCTGCTGTGACTCCTACGGCGACCACTTCACCGAACTCCTCTCCCGCTCCGCCGATGCCGTCGGCGTCCCCATCGACGTGGTCTCCAACACCGACCTCTACGAATCGGGCGAGTTCGACGACGCCGTCCGGTACGTCCTCGAACACCGCGACCGTGCACGCGAGGTCCTGAGCGAGTTCCAGGACAAGGTCGACGACTCCTACGTCCCCTTCTTCGCGCAGTGCTCGGAGTGCGGCAACCTCACCGAGACCATCACGGGAATCGACCTCGAGGCCGAAACCGTCGACTACGTCTGTGAAGACGTACAGGCCGGCGACGACACGATAGAGGGCTGTGGCCACGAGGGGACGGCCACCTTCCGGGAGGGAAAACTCCCGTGGCGCTTCGAGTGGCCCGCCCAGTGGCTCACGTTGGGGGTCGACTTCGAGCCGTTCGGGAAGGACCACGCCGAAGGGTCGTGGCCCTCCGGTGAGACCGTTGCCCGAGAGGTGTTCGAATTCGAGCCGCCCGTTCCGATGGTGTACGAGTGGTTCACGCTCAACGGCGACGCGCTGTCGTCGTCGGCCGGCAACATCATCACCGTCGACGAGGTGCTCGAACTGCTGGAGGTGCCGGTGTTGCGCTACTTCTTCACGAAGAACCCGAAGAAACAGCGGGACTTCAGCGTGGGCGACATCGACCGACTCGTCGACGAGTTCGACCGATTCGAGCGCGTCTACTACGGCGCCACCGACGACGCGGACGACGACGAACAGGAGCGCGCCGACCGCGCCTACCCGATGGTCGTCGACGAAGTGGGCGAATCTCCGCCCGTTCGCATCCCGTACACGTTCGCGGCCGTCCTCGGGATGACGGACAACCGCGACCTCCGAATCCAGATGGCTCGCCGGTCGGGACATCTACCAGCGGACGCAACCGACGACGAACTCGAAGCCGCACTCGCACGCGTCGAGAAGGCCCGCGCGTGGGCCGAGCGCACCGACAACGAGTTCAACTACCGACTGGCCGAGGACCTCCCGGACGTCGAGTTCGGCGAGGAACTCGCGGCCGCTCTCGAGGACCTCGCCGACTTCATCGAGGCGGAATCACCCGACGCGGAGGCGCTTCAGGGTGAGATTTACGAAACCGCAAAGCGAAACGACGTTGCCGTCGGGGAGTTCTTCGGGGCTGGCTACCGACTGTTCCTCGACGAGTCGCAGGGACCACGCCTCGGACCGTTCCTCGCGCCCATGGACGACGAGTTCGTGACACGGCGACTCCGCCGAGAGGCGTAGCCGTCCGCGACATGAGCTGGGGGACCGCACCACGGAGTGTCCGAAAGGTCGGGTTTTTGAACCACGGAGCCCCTACGGGACTGTAATGAACACGCTGCTGTGGATACTGGTCGGCGTCCTCATTTACACCTCGGTGGCGATGGCGCTGAACGCCCGCGGAGTGTTACCGCCGTCGTTCCGGGTGTCGGGACCGATTCTCACCATCCACACGAAACGCGGGCGGGCCGCCCTCGAGTGGCTCGCCAAACCCAAGCGGTTCTGGCGCGCGTGGGGCAACCTCGGCGTCGGCATCGCCGTCGTCATCATGGTCGGGTCGTTCGTCGCCGTGTTGTTCTCGGCGTTCAGCGCGATTACCGCCCCTGAAGCCGCCCGAATCGCCCGCCCGCAGGACGCCCTCGTCATCCCGGGTGTCAATCAGTTCCTCCCGTGGGCCGCCGCCGTCGACATCCTCGTCGGCCTCCTCGTCGGGTTGGTCGTCCACGAGGGGGGCCACGGGCTCCTGTGTCGCGTCGAGGACATCGAAATCGAGTCGATGGGCGTCGCGCTGCTGGCGTTCATCCCGCTCGGTGCCTTCGTCCAGCCGGACGAGGAGAGCCAGCGGTCGGCCGACCGCGGCGGCAAGACTCGGATGTTCGCCGCGGGCGTGACGAACAACTTCCTCGTGACGGTCATCTGTTTCGCGCTCCTGTTCGGCATCGTCGCGAGCTTCGTGACCGTCGCCCCGGGGGTGGCCGTCGGCGGCGCCCTCCCCGGGTCGGCCGCCGAGGACGCCGGCCTCGAGCGCGGCGACGTCGTCACCGGCGTCGACGGCGAAAGCGTCGAGGACGACGAGGAACTCGAGGCCGCCCTCGCGGACGCCGACCGCGAGGTGACCGTCGACCGCCGCGACGCCGACCCGGTCACCATCGAGCGCAGCCTCATGGTCGTCCGGGCGGTGGTCGACGCCCCGATCGACACCGGCGAGCGCGTCGAGGCTGTCGACGGCGAACCCGTCTACACGGGCGCGGAGTTCGCCGACGCACTCGAGGGCGAAGAGGTCGTCGAACTCCGGACGGACGAAGAGCGGACCGTCGAACTCCCCGTCGGGACGTTCGTCAGCACCGTCCCCGGCGACGACCCGCTCGGCGAGGCGGGCGCGCCCGACCGGCCGATGCTCGTCCCATCGCCGAACATCGGGATCGACTCCCCGTCGGCCATCAACCGCATG
>JBMCDV010000056.1:0-7780 GCA_048618255.1 Natronomonas sp.
CTGGTATGCAGTCTCGTACGCCTTGAGAAACTCGTTGACGGTTTCGTAGAACGGGATCTCGACACCGCAGGCTGGGCAGTCGGTGTAGTCTTCGTCCGTCACGGGAAGCACACCCCCTCGCCGAGCGCCGGACAGTTCTGGTCGTCATCGACGATGACGCACCCACACGTATCACAAATCGGAGCGATAGCAGGTGGTTCGGAATCGCCAGAAGCAGCCGTCTCTGGGCGGCTCACGCAGACCACCTCCGACACTGCGGGCTAATAAATGCCTTTAGTGTCCAAGGTACGTCTTTAAATGTGAGTGGGACCGCCGTGATTCGAACACGGGTCCAACGGACCCCATCCGCAGAGGATACCACTACCCCACGGTCCCTTGCATTTCGACGGAGGGCGCACCGGCCTTTAACCTCTTCGTTTCGATTCGGGCTACACGAGGACGCGTTCCAGTTCGACCACTTCGCCGCTGTCGGCGTCGGGGTCGCCGACGAGGTGGCCGAGACACACGGCGGCGCCGTCAGTCGTGTGACAGGTGACCAGCGAACCCGTTTCGGCTCCGCCGAGGTCGGTGTTAACGATGCCGGGCGCGTAGACGGGGGCGCCGTTGGCGATTTCGCGCGCCGCGGAGGGGGCGACGGTCAGCGCCGGGAGGAACTCCAGTGCCCGTTCGGCCGGTTGGACGACCTCACGGAGCAGTTCGGCGTCGTCGTTCTCCCGCCAGAAGGCGAGGCCGTCGGCGAAGTCCTGCAGCGTGGCGAGGGTCCGGTCGTCGAAGGTGCCGGTTTTCGTCCGTCGGAGGTCACCCATGTGGGCGCCGGTGCCCAACGCGAGTCCGAGGTCGTGACACAGTTTTCGGATGTAGGTCCCGCTTTCGCACTCCACGTCGAGTAGGACGCGTCGGTCGTCGACTTCGAGCGCGTCGAGGCGGTGAATCGTCCGAATCCGCAGTCGTCGCGCGACGGCGGATTTCCGCGGCGGCTTCTGGTACAGCGCCCCCTCGAACTCCTCGAGGGTCGATTCGAGGTCGTTCGGCGCCGCTGCGTGCAGTTCCAGCACCGAGACGTACCCCTTTCGACTGTCGTCGAACACCTGTGCGGCACGCGTGGCGGTCCCGGTCAGGATGGGGAGACACCCGGTGACTTTTGGGTCGAGCGTCCCCGCGTGGGCTGCCTGTCCGACATCGGCCATATCCCGGACCCAGGCGGCGACCTGATGGGCCGACGGTCCCGGCGGCTTATCGAGGTTGATGACGCCGAACTCGAGCAGCGTCGACGGGTCACGGTCGTCGGGCGGCCCACGTTCCTCCATGTTCAAAACTCGTAGCGGACGTTCTCGACGGGTGCTTTCCCCTCGTCGCTCTCGACGTCGTAGGACTCCAGGGTCGTCAGGACGACGTTGAGGACGCCCTCCGGCGAGAGTCGAGCGGTGTTGAGCGCGAGGTCGTAGATGCCGAGTTCGTCGATGTCGATGTTGTAGTACTCCCGATACCGGATCGCCTCGCTGTCGCCGCGTTCCTTCGTCTCCGTGCGTGCGAGTTCGACGGATTTGTCCTCTCGGTCGGCGATGCGCTCGGCGCGAATCGACAGCGGCGCATCGAGCCACACGCGGAAATCGGCGTGTTCGCCGGCCATCCACCCGGCCAGTCGGGATTCGAGTACGACGTCGTCTCGCGCTTCGGCGATTTCCCGTTGCCGACGGTCGAGGTCTCGGTCTATCTGGTCGTCCTCCTCGGCGAGTTTGTTCAACTCCAGCGGCGTGAGGCCGCGGTCGGCGGCCAGCTCCCGGAAGATATCACCACCGCTTACGTGTTCGTATCCGAGTGCCTCGGCCAGGGAGGCAGCGGCCGTACTCTTCCCGCTGCCCGCGGGGCCGGAGATGGTCACTAACATATCAGTACTCCGCCGCTGTGACTGAAAGAGGTTACCCTTCGGGGCGGTCGATGTGGGGGTGGAACCGCGGCGGCAACGAAAAACGAGACCGGGTTACGTCGGCGTCGTCTGGATGTTCAGCGCCTTGCGGATGATCTGCGTGAAGCACATCGAGCAGACGAAGTACCAGACGATCCACGCCTGAATCGGCCCGACGAAGCCCTGGGTCCACTCCACCTGCCCGACGATTGGCATCACCATCGTCGCGAGTTCGTAGTGTTCCGGCCCACCGCGGAAGCCGATAGCCCAGTACATCCACAGGAACACGGGAATGGTGAGCAGCATAATCCACACCATCGGGCGGAACTGCTCTTTGAACATGCCCATGTTGTCGGCCATCGCCTCCATCTGCTCGTCTTGGATGCGTTCGAGTTCCTCGTCGTCGCCGCGCTCCTTGGCGTCCTTCCGTTTGTCTTGGATGTCCTTCATCCGCTGTTGGTACTCACCCATCAGTTCCATGTCCATGAGGTTCGCCTGCAACAGCGTCGAGTATAGCCCCGTAAACAGCGACAATATCATCACGACCGCAAAGAACGGGAGGATATCGAGCAGCGGCCCTAGGAGGATATCGAGCGTACTCGCGAGTGGGTCTCGGACGGACTGGAAGGTGTAGCCGGCGAACATCGACACCGAGCCGACGGCGGCGAGTTTGTCCCACTTCGTCCACGAGGAGCCCTCGTCGGGGGCGTCCGGTATCTCGAGGTCGTCGTCTTCGAGCGCCTCCCGCACCGCGTCGGGGTTCTCGAGGTCGAATCCTTCGCCGTCGGAGTCGACGAGGACGCCTTTCTCGATGAGCCGTCCCCACTGTCCGCTCGTGAGTTCGTCGGAAACATCCCCCCACGAGACCGTCCCCTCGTCGGCGCGTTCGAGAACGTACTCGATGGCGGACTCCATCTCGGGGTCCTCCCGGACGAGTTCCTGTACTTTCGATGCCGTGCGTGCCATTACCCTCCCTAGTCAAGGGCGGGTAATCAACCTTTTACCTTGGCGGTGCAGCCGATTCGGCGAGCTGACGGACCGCGAAAAGAGGTTCCCCGCCGTTCAAACGGCGTCTTCGATGGCTCCCTGGAGGTCCGCCCACACTTCGTCGGGCGTGCCCTCGCCGTCGATGCGGACGAGTTCGCCCTCGTCGTCGTAGTAGTCGATAACCGGCTGAGTGTTCTCGTCGAAGACGTTGAGGCGCTCCTTGACGGTCTCCTCGTTGTCGTCGTCGCGCTGGATGAGTTCGCCGCCGCACTCGTCGCAGACGCCGTCCTCCTCGGGCGGGCTGAACTCGACGTGGTAGTTCGCGCCACACTCCGAACAGACGCGTCGGCCGGTGAGTCGGTCGATAAGTTCCTCGCGGTCGACGTCCAGCAGGGCGACCAAATCGAGGTCGGTGATGTCGTCGAGGTACTCCGCCTGCGAGAGGTTCCGCGGGTAGCCGTCAAGGACGAACCCGTCGGCCTCGGACAGCGCCGCCTGGACGATTTCGTTGACGACGGGGTCCGGAACGAGTTCGCCCGCCTCCATGAACGACCGCGGCGTCCCGTGTTCGGTCTCCATGTCCTTGTTGGCCCGGAGCGCATCGCCGGTGGTGACGTGGTCGATGTCGTAGGTCTCAGCGATGTTCTTCGACTGCGTTCCCTTACCGGCCCCCGGCGGTCCGAGCAGCAGAATCTTCGGCTGGCTCATACTGGCGCTTTTACCCCTCCAGTAAAAGGCTTGTCTGAATCGTCTCAGGGCCAGCCCCCTCAGGTCCCGGCGGTGAGCCCGAACTGCACGCGCATCGTCCCGGACCCGTCGGAGTCCTGCTGGCGAATCGATGGGAACGCGCGCTGGAAGCCGTCGTTTTCCCGCCACGCGAAGTTGTCCAGCGCGACCCAGTACTCCCCGCGTGAGAGGTCGGTCGTGAGGTCGTCGAGTTCGTCAGGGCGTTCGTACAGCGACACAGCTGACCCACGAAGCACTGGCAAGAAACGGTGACGAACGCACCGAGCGTCGCCTTCATACCTCGGCGCTCCAACGGTTCGGTATGTCACCGCAGGCGACGACGTCCGACGACAGACGCCGACTAATCGTCGAGGCCATAGTCGCCCACCGGAGGGGGGGAGGCGACCCCGTCGTATTCGAGGGCGCCGAGAGCCGCATCAAGTACGACGACCGGCGGCTCCGTTTGGAACTCGACGACGACGAGCGCGGTCGCCTCGAAGCGTTGCTGTCGGCGTACCACGTGTTCAAAATCAAACAGCCGGACACCCGGAAAGCCGACGACGGAGTCGTCTATCTCTCGGCGGTCACCGACCCGAAACACGCCGCCGATTTCGTCGAGTCGCTGTTTCGAGACCTCTACGACGCCGACGCGGGGTACGAACTCCGAATCGAGTGAGCCGATTCAGCGTTTCCAGAACGCACCGGTGAAGACGGCGAGCGCGGGCACGATTTCGAGGCGGCCGACCCACATCAGGAACACCATCACGAGTTTCGTCTCCATCGGGAAGTCGAGATAGCTCCCGAACGGCCCGACAGAGCCGAACCCGGGACCGATGTTGCCGAGCGTTGCCAGCGAGGCGCCCATCGCTTCGAGGACGCTCAACTCGTAGCCGACCCGGAGGGCGTCGACGACGAAGAACACCGTCGACATGCCGAACAGCACGAAGTACAGGAGCGTAAACGCCATGATGCCGCGAACCACGTCCTCGTCGACGACGTAGCCGCCGAGACGGAGCGGCTGGACCGCGTCGGGTCTGGCGGTCTTGAACAGCTCACGGCGGGCCGCCTTGATGATGACGAGCCAGCGGATGACCTTGATGCCGCCACCGGTCGACCCCGCCGAGCCGCCGATGAACATCGCAAACAGCAACACGGCCTGTGCGGAGCCGTCCCACTGTGCGAAGTCACTGGTCGCGTAGCCGGTGGAGTTCAACAGGGAGCCAATCTGGAACGCCGCCTGTCGGAAGGCGCTCGGTGCGTTGCCTTGCGTGACGCCGCCGAGTTCCTGAGCCGGTGCCGCACCGCCGTACAGCAGGACCGCGAGGATACCCGTCAGCGACGCGATCGCGCCGGCGTACACCCGGAATTCGGGGTCGTTCAGCAGAGTCCGAACGTCGCCATCGAGGAGGTGCCAGAACAGCGCGAAGTTCGTCCCCGCGACGACCATAAACGGGATGATGACCCACTGAACGACCGCCGAGAAGGCCGCGATGCTGTCGGACTGTGGCGAGAACCCACCCGTCGGCAGCGTCGAGAACCCGTGGGCGACCGCGTTGTAGAGGTCCATGTTCGGCGCATAGCCCGTCAACGAGAGGCCGTACAGCAACACCATCAGAAGGACGGTGAACGCGAAGTAGACGAGCCACAGAACGCGTGCCGTCTCGGCGATGCGTGGCGTCAGTTTCTGGAGGTCCGGGCCCGGCGCCTCGGCTTTCATCAGTTGGGCGCCGTTGACCGCCAACTCCGGCAGAATTGCGACCATCAGGACGATGATACCCATTCCGCCGAGCCACTGGGTAATCTGCCGCCACATCATGATGGCGTGGGAGTGGCGGTCGGTCGATATCTCGCCCATCACGGTCGCGCCGGTCGTCGTGAAGCCCGACATGGATTCGAACAGCGCGTTGACCGGGTGTGCCAGCGTCGATTCCGTGCCGTATCCCGCCAGCAGGTACGGTACCATGCCGACGACGGCGACGACCAGCCACGACGACGCGACGAGCAACAGCGCCTCCGCCGGCCCGATGTCGGGGTCCGAATCGAGGTGTTCGAGCGCGAGTCCGAGTCCGACAACGAGCGCCATCGACGCGACGAATACCCAGGTGTCCTCGCCGTACACCACTGAGATAACCAGGGGGACTGCCATCGCGACCGCGAGGTATTTCACGACCGTCCCCACGAGACTCGCGGTCGCCCGCCAATCGACGCGGAGTCTCATCCGACCTCACCGTGCATGTAGCGCCGAATCACATCCGCGTCCCTTGAATCACCCGGTCCGTCAGGAGGTCCAGAAGGCCTTCGTGAACAGCACCAACACGGGGATAATCTCGATGCGTCCGACCCACATCAGCAGTATCATCACCGCCCGCGTCGTCTGCGGGAACGTCGCGTAGGTGCCGTAGGGACCGGCGTCGCCGAACGCCGGGCCGATGTTGAGAAACGTCGAGGCGGCCGCCCCGAACGCCTCGAACTCCGTGACCGTCGTCGGCGCCCGCGTGCCGTCGACGACGATGAACACCGCGAGCAGCGTGAAGATGACGGTACTCATCAGTATGTAGGCGTAGATGTCACGAATCGTCTCCTCCTCGACGGGGGTGCCCGAGACTCGAACCGGCCGAACCGCCTCCGGGTGGATACTGGTGAAGAGGTTTCGCTTGAACGCCTTCAGCGCGACCAACCACCGCAGGGACTTGATTGAACACGTCGTCGACCCGACCATGCCGCCGATGAACATACACAGAAACAGGATGTGTTTGGCGGCCGGCGACCACAAATCGAAGTCGGTGCTCGCATAGCCCGTCGTCGTCACGATGGAGGCCACGTTGAACACCGCGTGTCGAATCGTCGCCTCCGTACCGAAGGTGACGGACGGGTCGACGGCGAGTGCCAGCGTCACGACGGCGCTGGCGAACCCGACGGCGCCGAGATAGAAGTGAAACTCCTCGTTGCGCAGAAGCCGCATCGGTTCGCCGTTGATGGCGAAATACAGGAGCACGAAACTCGTCGACCCGACGACCATGAACGGGACGACGGCCCACTGAATCGCCGGTGAGAAGGCGCCGATGCTGTCCGGTTCCGGAGAGAACCCCGCCGTCGACACCGAGGTGAGTGCGTGAGCGACGGCGTTGTAGAGTCCCATGTTCGGCGCGAGGCCCAGCAGATGGAGCCCATAGAACACCGCGACCGCCAGAAGCGTCAGACCGATGTACAGCCCCCAGATGAGTCGGGCCGTCGCGGCGATACGCGGCGTGAGTTTGTTGACGTTCCGCGTCTGGGTTTCGGTCTCCATCAGTTGGGCGCCACCGACGCCGAGTTCCGACAGAATCGCCGTCGCCAACACGAGGATGCCGAGTCCCCCGAGCCACTGGAGTACCTGGCGCCACATGAGTATCGACCGCGAATGAATCGAGAAGTCGCGCAGCACGGTCGCTCCCGTGGTCGTCAGTCCGCTCATCGACTCGAACATGGCGTCGACGGGATGGGCGATGACGCCGACGCCGGCGACGAAGAACGGCACCGCACCGACGGCTGCGACGAGAAACCAGATTAACGCGACCGCGAGAAACGCCTCCCGCGGGCCGAGTTCGCCGGGTTCTCCGGGGAGCGCACGTAACGAGCCGCCGAGGACGACGGTTACGGCGATGGCCGCGAGAAACGGCACCGTCGATTCGCCGTAGTAGACGGCCACTAATAACGGAAAACACAGCGGGCCAGTGAGATACAGCAGAATCTGCCCAGTTAAATCGAGGCTCGCTCGCCAATCGACTCGTATCCGTGCCATTTCAGGCCATCGAGGTCAGTTCGTCGACGAACGATGTCTCGACGAAGACGATGATGTGGTCCCCGGATTCCAAAACCGTCTCGCCACGCGGTGTGACGAGTTCGCGGTTGCGCGTCACCGCGCCGATGACCATATCGGCGTCGATGTTCGCGACGATGTCCTGTATCGGTCGGCCGACGAGGTTGCTGCTGTCGGTCAACTCCAGCTCCAGGACCTCCGCCTGGTCGTTTTCGAGTACGGCGACGTTCTCTGCGACGCCCTCGTGGGTGAAGCGTGTAATCTCCTCGGCGGTTACCTGTCGTGGGTTGATGGCGATGTCGATGCCGATTTCCTCGAACAGCGAGACGTAGTCGCCGCTGTCGACGACGGCGACGAGAGGC